>JAUYSF010000394.1 GCA_030696435.1 Desulfoprunum sp.
TCAAAATAGAATAAGCCCAATGATTACTGAAAAGGTAGATGATTTTTTTCAAAGAATCAGTGACTCAGTTGGAGCTATCGTTAGAAAAAAAGAAGATGACAGGGTGGACATGTTTTCAGATATAAATGAACTTCTTTCTGATATTGCCAAAAATTTAAAAGGAATAAAATCTGAATGCAGCTCGATAGAGAGGAGTATGCGTAAATGAAAACAGACACCGGAATACCTACTGATATTTCTGAAGAGTTTCTGGCTCTTCAAGGGTTTTCTGTCGAATTCAACAGGTTCATGGTTCTCCTCGATAGTCTTTTACCAAAGCCGACGCACAAGGATGATCCATTTGCTTCAATAATACTTAATAGTCTTAATGAGAACCACTTCAGCGAAGTTAATCCAGAGGTCAGAGACAATGTAAGTTTTCTGATGGATGTATGTTCTTCCTTTCGAGCACAGCAGTATTTCAAAAATCCTAATAACAAATTCAAGGATACAGAAAACATATGGCTTCCAATAGTGCTTATGGGAGTATCCTGGAATGCTGCTGTATCCGATTTACTGTCTGTTAAACTTCCTGCACGTCTCCACAGTATTGAAATGATCAGGATGACTCCAGGAAACAGTAAATCGAAAGGTTCCTTCACCATAGAATTACATCCAGTGTTATCCCAAATGGATAGCTGCAGATATGACCAGTTCAAAAACTATGTAAAAGTACAATTCGGATTATCGACAACATATTCAGTCGAAAGCGAAGACTTGGAGATAATAGGCAACAGACTCCTGAGCTCTGAAGACAATGAAGATGCTCAGTATCTACTTATGGGCAGGCTGCCAAACTGGATTGAATTTCTTCTTGAAAATCACTACATAAAAAAAATAGAGATAACCTATCCTATCAGGTCTTCAGTAGCTATATCCACGCAAAGCACAATTTCTGCGTTAGTGGTTATTCCAGAATTTCCTGCAAGATGGAGAGACTTGCCTGTTGAAGATCAGTTATCGGAGATTGAATCTCTTTTGGGGATAAGAGGTAATGTGCCCTATTACATATCTCTATTATCACCATCCCCAGAGTATTATCCAATTATTGATTTGTATATAAGCAGGCTATTGCGTCAAAGCAGAATAATGTTTTCACGTGTCAAAGAAAAGACAAACAGATCCATTGAAGATTTTTTATTAGCTAGATATGTCTCATTCCCCCCTGATGCAGATTTGCGTCCCGGTTCTGATTATAAAAATCTTGAGAGTTTCTTTGAAAAAACCGGCGCAGATGAACTGCTTCATCCAAAAAAGAATCTTGTAATTTCCATAGGACATTTCCACCACACTTTAATCAGAAAAATAGGCGATTTGAATTATTTGGATATAATTATCCATATGATGCGTTTAATTTGGAAGGAATGCAGGCAGGAAATTGAGTCGATCAAGCTTTCGGATGATACCCCCAAGCAAACTAAGATGTATAAAATTATCAACAAGAAAAGTGATTCTGGAGATGTTAGGCGGATCCAGGCAACGTCATCATTGAGCTGGGCAACATTGTCAATCAGCTTAGTAGAGAAGAATCTCAATATGTTAAACAGTTTATTGAAAAACTCTCTTAAGTCTGATGCTTATATGTATAACAAAAAATTGGACTTTCTGTCAGATTTGGAAAACGACTCAATAAATTCATTTAATTTGCTTTATCGCAACATTGTTAAAAATGCTTTAACCTCAAATGATTTAAAATCTAGAATTGAATCATTTGCAGCTATTTTATACTTACTTGATTCTAAAGATGTGATTGAGGATTCGATGGAAGATATTGGTTATCTTGATGACCATTATGTTGCGGCAAAATTAATTGAAACCAATAAGGATCTTTCAGGCATTATTGAGGTGAAAAAAATAGCAAATAGTTTTCTGGATACCATCGATGCAAGGATAGACAAAAAAATGCAAACTATAATACAGGATAAGTTTCTTGACTGGACTTTATGGCTGGAAAAAATCTGTCAATAAATCAACATTTGAAAAAAACTCCTGTCAGCATTAACCTGCAGCGCCTCCAGATGTTTCCTGACCATAAATAATTTATTGGGCCACTGAAATCATGATGAACATCGGTTGTCACCTTTCCGTCTCTAAGGGCATCATGGCCATAAAACAGGGACACTCCCCCTATTTTTCTATTGCCCGCCACCATCCACTCCTGTAGTATAGAGCAAGCTTTTCTGCAGACAAACCCAGCGTATCCACTGCATCTTCTTCACTCGCCAGAGGAGAGCACCGCATGCCTCAAATCCTTGAATGAACCGGGACACACTGCTCCGCTACACTTCTCTCCTACTGTTTCCGGCCTCAGCCGTTGTTGTCCTTGCTGCAGTACATTCCCCCATTAGTCCCTGGATTTTTGTAGTCGGCGCCACAGGTATCTTTGTCTCGATGCTCTTGCTCACCAGGCTCTGCCGGGACAGGAAATCATTTTGGTTCGCCATTCTCCTCGCCCTGCTGGTGCGGTTGCTCTTTGTGCTCTATTACCCGCCCAGTATTGATGTCAATCGCTATATCTGGGAGGGAATGATCCAGCATCACGGCTTCAATCCCTTCACCACCCCACCTGACAGCCAGGCGACAGCCTCTCTCAGGGATGCCAACTGGCAGGGCGTGATCTTTAAGAACATGACAACCATCTACTGGCCCTTTGCCCAACTGCTGTTTCGGGCAGCTACGACTAGCGGGCCTGATTACCTTGCCATGAAGCTGATGGTCACCTTCTTTGATCTTGCCGCCATTGGCATCCTGGTCCAGATGTCACGGCGAAGAAAGCAGCCGCTGCGCTACGTCCTGCTCTATGCCCTCAATCCGCTGGTGCTCATCTCCACCAGCGGCCAGGGCCATATCGAATCGGTGGTGGCCACCCTGATTCTGGCCGCAGTGGCACTCAGTACGGGTAGATACAGATATCTGGCTTATACCGCCCTTTCCTGCGCCATTCTCACGAAAATCTATGCTGTGGTTCTGCTGCCTTTTTGCCTCAGGAATATCGGCGGACGCGGGCTTATTTTCCTGCTTCTCCCCCTGCTGCTTTTTATCCCCTATTTTGCCGACATATCAGCATATTTCAACACACCGGCAACCTTTGCCGGAGACTTTTCCTCCAATGGCCTGCTGCAAACTTTGTCCAGAGGGATCTTCGACCTGGGGCATGGCAGCACCCTCCTGCTGCTCGCTGTTTTTCTTATGATCGCGCTTGTTGTTGTCTTTTTTCTTACCCCCTCTCTACTCAAGGCTAGCTGCTCTGCCCTGGGCCTGATGTTACTCGCCCTGCCAACCGTCCAGCCCTGGTACTTTCTCCTCATCACCCCCTACCTCGTGTTCTTTCGTCAACCGTCGTGGCTGAGCCTGCACCTCACTTCGCTGCTACTGATCTTTCGCTTCAACCCGTCGATATCACCGTCATTTTTTCATAATCAATCTCTTCTGATGACATGGGAATACCTGCCTTTTTTGATTCTTGCGGCCTATGATTTTTTCAGGGGGGGAAACCATTGGCCTGCAGCGTATCCGGCTGCCGGCACGGTCAGTGTGATTATCCCGGTGCGAAATGAAGAGAGACGAATATCTGCCTGTATTGATTCGGTACAGGCCCAGAATTGTGCCTGCGAGATTATCGTAGTCGATGGCGGATCAACGGACCGAACCCTCCAAATGGTGCAGAAATTTCAAGATATCGTGACCTGCGGTTCCGATCCCGGTCGGGGCATACAGATTGCCCATGGTATCACCCATGCCTCGGGCGATCTCATTGTCGTTCTGCATGCTGATTCCCGCCTGAAATCAGGCTCACTCCACAGGATGATCGCCGCTCTGGCCAAACATTCCGATGCAGCCGGCGGGGCAATGGAGGCAACGTATGATTCTCCATCGACTCGCTTCAAGTTGATCGCCCTGCTCAACAATCTCCGAGCCCGATTTACCGGCATCTCCTTTGGCGACCAGGCCCAGTTTTTCCGCCGAGTCGCCCTGCCGGAGGGATTTCCGGCGTATCGGCTCATGGAGGATGTCGAGCTTTCGCTACGCATGAAAGAGCATGGCACCGTGCTCTTTCTCCCTGACGGAGTGCTGAGTTCAACCCGCCGCTGGGCCTCAACCGGCTATTCCTCAAACTTTTTCATGGTGATATGGCTGACCGGCTCGTTTCTCTTCCTGCGGGCCTTCGGTATGATCCATGACAAAGGTGAATGGTTCTATCAGCGTTATTATCGGAAGGCCAAATGATATGATACCGCTGATCATCTTCGCCAAAGTGCCGATCCCCGGTTTTGCCAAGACCCGCATTGCTGCGGTCTGCGGGGGCAAAATGGCCGATCGAATCTACCGTGAACTCCTGGCGGCAACCGCCAGCTCGGTTTCGGGATTGCTCTATCACGTGGCGTTTACCGGGAATGCGGCTCCCGGCGAACTCAGGCATATATTTCCGGATGCTCAGTCATTTTTCCCCCAGAGTTCCGGCACACTTGGCGAGAGAATGCAGAACGCCTTCATCCACATCTATGAGCGGCATGCCGGCGCCGCAATCGCTATCGGCTGCGATTGCCCCTCTCTCTCGCAAAAGCATTTCCAGATGGCCATCGACCATCTGCAGGGGGGGGCCGAGGTGGTCATCGCCCCCGCCCTTGATGGCGGCTATACCCTGATCGGCTGCAGACCGCATGCACTCGCCGTTTTTCAGGCACAGGGCTGGGGCAGGCCTGAATTATTGTCCGAAACCCTCGAAATCATAAAATCCAAAGGTTTCCGTCTTGAACTTTTACCGGAACTCTCGGAT
>JAUYSF010000395.1 GCA_030696435.1 Desulfoprunum sp.
TGCCGTCTTGGCATTCATGATGCCAGCGTTATTGATTAGCACGTCTAACGAGCCAATTCTGTCAACAATCTTGATCGTCTGCTCGTAATCTGAAATATCCGCTGTCCAAGAAATAATTCCTTCCGGCGCGGAGTCGATTCCAGTTCTGGACAGCACATGAACTTCGAACCCACGGGCCAGAAGTTTTTTCGATATTTCGAGGCCGATTCCTCGGTTACCGCCTGTGACAATTGCCTTCATTTTATTTTCCTTAAAGCGTGAGAAATAGGTGCGGTACCCAACAACAAGCTCACCGAGGCACGTCGTTTTGCGCTTCTGGTGCAGCGATTTGTTGACTGGTCTTTCGTATCAATACCTCGCAATGTGTTACAAGTTTCTCCATTATATCCGTGAACATAAGACTCTGTTCCGGTGTTAAACACGATAGGATTTTCTGTTCCGCTCTGTCTTTAATAGCCCAAAGTTTCGACAGGACATCTTCAGTTTTGGGGGTAATGCTTATGATTTCGTTTTCGAGTATTACCAAGCCCTGTCGTAGGAGAGGGTCGAGAAAAGTGAGAAGCTCGTGTTCCAGCAGGCCATTCTCTCTAATAGCCTGCTCAACCGGCATCTCCTTGTCACACTGCAAAACCATCAGGAATACCACCTGCTTGCTATCTAGCGAACCAGCCTGTTTCAGTTCTATGTCCAAAATCGTCCGTATATGTTGACCTAAAACATTGACCTGTCGCCCGTGAGTTGCTCTGATTCTGTTTTCTATCATTATTAATATCCATTTGAGCTTAAGCTCGTAAACGCTGATTCCTGCAGCTACGCCAACATTCAGGCTTTCAACGTCACTGTGCATAGGGATTATGACCGACCTGTCTGCAGCGTTCAGCAATTCGTCACAAACGCCGGTTGTCTCATTGCCGATAACGAGCGCGATTGGACGGCCATCCAAATCAACAAGTGACTGTATACTGCTGCCATAAGGTGAAGTCGTAATTATCTGAAACCCCTGACGCCGGAGGTGCTCAATAGTGGCGTTAGGGCCACCAAAGGTCTTAAAATGAGAATGAAAAACCCGGCCTCTTGATGCTTCTATGGCCTTACGGTAGAACGGATCAAAGTCCTTGTGAGTTGCGAGATACTCTGTTACTCCAAAAGCACTGCCAGTCCGCACGATAGTGCCGATGTTTCCAAAGTCCTTCACATTATCCAGTACTATAGTGAAGTCTGATTTGGGAAATGGAGTTTGAATTTGTCGACCAACCGCAACAACAGGGATCAGATAGTTGGTTTCCGTAACCTTTTTTAGTATTCCAGCGGTAGTGGAACAGACAGCCTCAACTCGCCTAGTCAATTGGCTCAGAAGATCCATGCTGTTCTCTTCCACGATCAGATACTCAGCCTGCCAGTTACTTTCAAGAGCCCAATTGATGATTTCAAGCCCTTCAAGAAGGACAAGACCTGTGTCTTCTCTTCCTGACCTGGATTTTAGAAGACGAGCCTGCTTGACTCTCTCATCTTTTATTGAAGTCACTCTTTCCATGTTATATTTTTTGCTCTTATTGCAATTTCACGTGATAGCCAACGTTCCGGCTCACCGGACCCGTGTCGTTTGCGGGGTTTGAGTGAAGATACCCAACCAGCTAATATTGCAATTGTTGTCTTAAAAATCGTTAATTGAAATTTACGTAGGCCAACCAATATTATAGACAATGTGATGATTATTGGGGTGAGAATTTGCCCCAAATTGATCAACTCAAATACTTCTTTGTTGTTTAATTCGAAAATCATCTTTTTGAGGCCCAACAAGTTATTCTTTAGTTTTCCAGATATCCCCGCCTGCGCGGGGATAACGACTTTTGCAAGAGATTCAACTGACAACATATTCTCTCGTTCCCCGCTTTCTGTGCAGATCTGCCTGCAAGGTGAAACGACCGGCATAGCCCAGTGATTCCAGGCGCCTGATATTGATCTTCTTTGTGCCGATTATGGCCGACTGGTCCCGCTGCGATATATGGAGGGTGAGATGTCGGCCTGCCTCCAAGTGCGCGAGCTGATGCCGGATCTCTTTGAACCACAGCCTTGATAAGACACATTCGCCAAAGGCCGGATGATAGGGACCGGCCAGAACTTCGCGCTCCAGTTCCAGCGAGGGTTGCAGACCCATGCGGACAACCGGGATACCGGCCTTATCGAACAGCACTTTGGCACGGGCCACCAGTGCCACCGCCCGGTTGAGGGAGAGTGGTTGATAGCCCCCGCTCTGCCAATCCCGGCCGAGCTGCGAGTGTCGCAGGACCACGGCGGGGTAGAGTCGGACAAAGGCCGGTGCGAGGCTGATCGTCTCACGAATGCCTGCTAGAAATGAGCGGGTGGTCTCACCGGGCAATCCCGGCATCAACTGCACCCCGACCTGCAATCTCGCCACTTTGAGCAAGCGGATCGCCCGGCGGCAATCCGCTGCGGTATGGCCGCGCCTGGCAGCTCTGAGTACATGGTCATCGAAGGACTGCGCCCCGAGTTCGACAATGCCTACCCGATGGGCCAGCAGAAATTCGCAGATCTCCTCTGAGATGCAGTCCGGTCGGGTGGAGATCCGGATCTGATCGATCCTGCCCGAGTCGAGAAAAGGCTGGACTGCGAGGAGCAGCTCCTCTTGTTCCTCCTGGGGCAGACAGGTGAAGGAACCCCCGAAAAAGGCGGCCTGGACTTGGTCATGACCAGGGCTTCTGGCCAGCCAGGTCTGCAGGATGCGAGCGACGTCCTCGCCGCCCAGGGTATCCTCCTGCCCTGCCCCGGTTATGCTGTTCTGGTTACAGAAGAGACATTGATGCGGACAGCCACGGTGGGGTATGAAAAGAGGGATGACAAGAGGCATGATTGATCATTCATTTTCCTGCTGCAGGTTGCAGGTAGGTCAGGGCAGTGGCAGCAGCCCGCTGCTCCGCCTCTTTTTTCGAACGGGCCTGGCCCGAACCCAGTTCCTGGCCCCGGAAATGCACCGAGACGGTAAACATCTTCTGATGGGAAGGGCCTTCTTCCTGGTCCACCTGATACTGGGGGGCTTCGTTGTATTTTTCCTGCAGGGTCTCCTGGAGGCGGCTCTTGGCATCGGCAATGAGCAGTTCTTCTTTCTTGCCGGAGATCGCCGGGATAAAAAAGGTCTCGATGCAGCCCGCCGCCATGTAGTAGCCGGCATCCTCAAATATAGCGCCCACCACCGCCTCATAGGCACAGGAAAGGATCGAGGACTTGTTTCTGCCGCTCGAAGCGTCTTCACCCTTGCCAAGGCAGAGAAACCGACCCAACTCTATGGCCCTGGCCATCTGGGCCAGATGGGTTTCGTTTACCAGGGCGGAGCGAAGCCGGGTCAGCTCGCCCTCCTGCATCCCGGTATAGCGTTTATGAAGGATATGGCCAATCACCAGATAAAGCACCGCGTCACCGAGAAATTCCAGGATCTCGTTATTCTTGCAGGGTGATATCTGTTCAAAGGAATAGGATGAGTGCACCAGGGCCTGCTGCAACAAACGCAGATCGGTGAAGCGATAACCGAGTATCTTTTCCAGCTCGCTCAACTGCTCTTTATTGGCCTGAACGAGCGAGTCTATATCCATAACCATGGGTGAATATTTCCTCTTGTCAAAAACCTGAACTGTGGTATAAAGATTGCCTTACTCGTACGGCGGCGTAGCCAAGTGGCTAAGGCAGTGGTCTGCAAAACCATTATTCAGCGGTTCGAATCCGCTCGCCGCCTCCATGAGATTCCAAGGGATCACAGATTTTTCTGTGATCCCTTTTTTTATTTCCGCTCATCCCGACTCAAAGGCCGGCAGGGCTGCCCCTGTATAGCACAGAATACGCCGATACGCACCAAGAAGTTCCGAACCGCGTCAGCCGCCAGCCATAAGGGAGAGCGATCCTTTGCCGGAAGAAAAAAGGGGCAGGAGAATTGCCGCTCCCGCCCCGAAAAAATCGATACCTCTTCAGTTCATTGGTATGGGATTCATCGGTATCGAATCCCGATTTCGATTTCGATTTCGATTTCGATGAATCGTCGAAATTGGGGGCTGAAGAGTTACAAAAATCGGCTGCTCCTTCTATCAATCAATCCACCGGAATACCCCAGATTTCCTCGGAATACTGTTTTATCGTGCGATCAGTGGAGAACTTGCCCATCCTCGCCACATTGAGGATAGCCATCCTCGCCCAGTCCTCCTTATCAAGAAAGGCCTCATTGACCCGTTTCTGACAGTTGATGTACGACTGAAAATCAAGCATCAGCAGGTAGGGGTCATACTGGTTCATCAGGCTATCGACAAGCGGCATAAACAGCGCCTTGTCACCCCGACTGAAACAACCGTTCTTCAGGCTCTCGATGACCTCGTTGATCTCCTCGTCGGCCTGGCAGATCTGCCATGGTGTACGACTGACGTTGAGCTTTTCATATTCCGCTTCTGCGGCAGTCATGCCAAAGAGGAAAAAGTTTTCTGCACCAACCTCCTCCCTGATCTCGATATTGGCGCCATCAAGGGTGCCGATGGTCAGCGCTCCGTTCAGTGAAAACTTCATATTGCCGGTACCCGAGGCCTCGGTACCAGCCGTGGAGATCTGCTCGGAAAGATCGGCACCCGGCATGATGATCTCGGCCTGAGAGACCGTATAATTGGGCAGAAAAACCGCCTTCAGCCGGCCTCTGATCCGTGGATCATTATTGACCACATCGGCAATCGAGGAGATCAGTTTGATGATGAGCTTGGCACGCCAGTAAGAAGGGGCGGCCTTGCCGGCAAAGATCACAGTCCTCGGAGCGATGATTGCCTCGGTGTTACGCAGGATCTGGTGATAGAGATAGATCACGTGCAGGGCGTTGAGGAGTTGCCGTTTATATTCATGGATTCTCTTGACCTGGACGTCAAACATCGAATCAGGATCAACCGTCAGGGCGCACAGATCCTTGATATGATCAGCCAGACGCAGTTTGTTGATCCTCTTCACCTCCTGCCATTTTTTGCGAAAGTCAAGGTCATCGGCCAGCGGTTCCAAGCCACGCAACTGCTCAAGGTCAGTAATCCAGCCCATGCCGATATGTTCGCTGATCAGGGTAGCAAGTTCAGGATTGGCCTGCAGCAGCCAGCGCCGAGGCGTGATGCCGTTGGTCTTGGAGTTGAATTTGCCCGGATAGAATTGGTCAAAGTCATGAAAGAGCCGTTCCTTGAGGAGCTGGGTGTGGAGTTCTGCCACCCCGTTGACCGAATGACTGCCGATAATGGCCAGATGGGCCATGCGGATCATCTTCGGCGGACCTTCCTCGACAATCGACATGTTGCGCAGGCGGTTGACATCACCGGGATATTGCTGAGTGATCAATTCGAGAAAGCGCCGGTTGATCTCGTAAATGATCTCAAGATGGCGGGGCAGAACCCTCCCCATCAGATCGACGGTCCATTTTTCGAGGGCCTCGGACATCAGGGTGTGATTGGTGTAGGCAAAGGTCTTGACACAGATAGCCCAGGCCTTCTCCCAGGCCAGTCCTTCCAGGTCAAGGAGCAGGCGCATGAGCTCGGGGATGGCGATGGCCGGATGGGTATCGTTGAGCTGCACCGCCACGGAATCGCTGAAATTTTCAAAATTATCCTTGTTTTTCTTGTAGCGCCGCATGATGTCCTGCAGGGTGGCGGCGACAAAGAAATACTGCTGTTTGAGCCGCAGTTCCTGGCCGGCCAGATTATGATCCGGCGGATAAAGGACCTTGGAGATGGTCTCGGAACTGACCTTGGACTGGACCGCTCCGATATAATCGCCCTGGCTGAAGAAACCGAGGTCGAGTTCACGCGAGGCCCGGGCCGTCCACAGGCGCATATTGATGACATGGTCGTTGCGGTAGCCCGGCACCATGATATCACAGGGCATGGCCATCACGTCGCTGGTATTGACCCATTTGGCCCGGTATCTGCCCTGCTCGTCCTGGAAGCCGGTGACATTGCCATAGAACCGGACCGGGAAGACCGGTACCCGGCGATCGAATTCCCAGGGCGTACCGTAACGCAGCCAGTTATCCGGGGTCTCAACCTGATAACCGTCAATGAGCTGCTGATAAAACAGCCCGTACTCATAGCGGATACCGTAGCCATAGGCCGGAATTTTGAGGGTGGCAATCGAATCCATGAAACAGGCGGCCAGTCGGCCCAGACCACCGTTGCCAAGCCCTGCATCCTCTTCCTGATCGCGGATCTCGGACATATCGAAACCGAGGGCCTCAACCGCTTTTTTGGCATCTTCCATGATCCCGAGATTGATCAGGCTGTTACCGAGAGACCGACCGATGAGAAATTCGAGCGACAGATAATAGACCCTTTTTTTCTTCTTGGCATAGAAGGTCTTCTGGGTGGAAATCCATTTTTCAACCATGATATCGCGCATGGTATAAGCCAGGGCCTTGTAGATATCGGTAGGCCCGGATCTCTCCGGATCCCGCCCCTGAAAACTCATGAGATGATGGATGATGTTTTCCCTGATCGCCTCAGCATTCGTCTGAAAGAACGCCTCAGGACACGGATTTGTCTCCTTG
>JAUYSF010000424.1 GCA_030696435.1 Desulfoprunum sp.
GAGTTTGATGTCAACCTGGCCGTATTTATAGCGCTTGATGGCACCGACCAGAGCCTTGGGGAACTTGTGGCACATGTTGCTGGCCACGGCCACCGTGCCCGGTACACCCAGGCTCATCATGGCGGGGGTGAGGACAAAGGCCCCGCCGGAACCGATGAAACCGCTCACCAACCCGCCTACGAAACCGACAAGGAAGAGGAATATGATGGTATATGCATTCAGGTCGATAAATTGAATAACTTCAGTGACTGGTCCGTGCATGGTCTTCTCCGCAAAGTTGAATTATCTCAAAAATCACATTACGTTGCTTTTTCGACAGAAATCCTCTGTTAACGATGCCGTGGATACCTCAAACACTGACCTGGGCACGCGGTCTGATGTCTTTTCTCACGCCGGCAGAATCGGTTTCATCCTTGCGAATGTCTACCTGTTTGGTTGCAGCGACCTTGGAGCCTTCAATACCGAGGGCCGACCAGAAAGAACTGGAAAAATTGCCATGGGCATAGGACACGGCGAAGACGACAGCCACGGGAAGCAGGGCATAGATCCCACCCTTGGTGAAATAGGTCATGACGAGATCCTGATTGATGAAGACTGCGGCATATACGCCGACAGTAAGAGCGCCAAAGACGAAACAATTTTTTACATGCCGTTTTCTGCTTGTGGTAGACATACGTGATACTCCTTCGCTCCGTGGTTTATGGTGAGTGGTCGTGTTTGTTCGACCTGCCTTTGCTTGGGTGTAGATGACACTGAATACGGGAACAGGCGATTGAGCGGCCACCTCTTCCATGCGGATTCCCTGATCAATAACGACGAACTCAATGTGCCTTTCTGAATGACATAAACGATTGACAACATTTCCTATTTTTCCTGCGTCTCCGAGGTGTTCGACCTGCAGTCCCCTGATTTCGGCCTTTTCCCTGAACAGCAGGGCACTTTCCTGCATGGCCGAGGCGAAGAGTCCGCTGCGTCTGCCACCGTCACGATAGAATGGCAGGGTATTTATATGGACGGCGAGTATCCTGTATTTCAGACGATCAGCGACATTAAGGGCATAGTCCATGACAGGTTCCGCCATATGGCCGTTCCTGGTGACCACCAGGATATACGATGTTTTCTTCTGCGCCGGGGCAAAGGACTTGCCGCAGACCGTGCTGTCAGCAGCTGCCGATTGCCTTGTAATGATCTGTGTATTTTGATGTTCCATGAATGTCTCTTGGGCCTGTGGTTACCGTTAAGCTAGCTATTCTCAAAAACTATGCCAAGATGTCTTTGTTTCATAACCAGTTGATATATATAAGAATAGTGTAAAGACATTGGGCCTCCTTGAACCATATGTTGCATAAAGCAACGGCTGCTTGGAGGGGGTGGGTAAAACCCCTCAATTAAGTGTTTCAAATCGCAACAGGCCTGTGCAGGATGCAACATACCGTTTCAGGAGTTTGACATGCAGGGTCATGCCGGCTATTGGGGTGTCCCGCATCCTTGCCATATAGCTGTGGCTGGAAATTGCAATTGAGCTGATATATTAGAGAGTTAGTGGCGTGACACGAGCAGTTTGTGAAGAGATTTTTGCAAGATGACTGCTTCAAAGACGAGAATGGAATCAATATTGCAGATGAAAATGATCGGTTTAGGGCAATCATTTGAGGGCGGAGCGGATCTATGCTATACGTTCTTGTGAGAGGAAAAATTCTGGGAAATCGCTCTTGAGAAGGCCCTGTTTCTTGGGGGCAATGAAAACTGCAAAGGCAAAGGAAGAGCACTATGTTCTTTAAAAGAAAAGTTGATCCGACCGAGGTTGCACCTCAAAACAAACAACCGGAGGCAGTTTCGCCCCTCTCTACGCTTCGCTCCAGGATAGACGAAGCGAACCTTCCTCCGTATGTCTTGGAAACAGCCATCAAAGAGCTGGAGAAACTTGAGAAAACCGACCCTGCAGTTGCCGAGTATTCCGTCGGGTTTAACTATATTGAACTGGTACTCTCTTTGCCCTGGAATCTGTCGTCGCAGTGCAAACTTGATCTGGCCAGGGCTCAATCTATCCTGGATGCCCGGCATTGCGGTCTGGGTCAGGTCAAGCAGCGGATTTTGGAGTTTCTGGCGGCCAAGACCCTGTGCAGCAAGGCCCAGCAGAGTATCCTGATTGTCGACGATGAAGAGATCGCCCGTAGCAATATGGCGCATATTCTGAAAAAGGATGGGTACAGCTGCCATAGCGCGAACAATGGCCTGGAGGCCCTTTCGGTTCTGGCCAAAGAAGAGATTGATCTGGTTATCACCGATCTGAAGATGGAGCACATGGATGGTCTTGAACTTCTCGGGCAGATCAACCGTGTATCGCCGGAGATACCCGTCATCATGGTGACGGGCTTTGCCACTGTCACCTCGGCCGTGGAGGCCCTGAAAAAAGGGGCGGCGCACTATCTCGGAAAACCGGTCAATCTCGATGAGCTGCGCAAGACCGTCAAGGAGGTGCTTGAGAAGAAACTCTTTGTGGAAATGGGTAAGGGCCCGATACTCTGCTTTACCGGGCCGCCGGGGACCGGCAAGACCTCAGTGGGCAGGGCTATCGCCGAGGCCCTGCAGCGTCAGTTCGTACGCATTTCACTCGCCGGTCTGCGCGATGAGGCGGAGTTGCGCGGCCACCGGCGAACCTATGTTGGCGCCCTGCCTGGTCGGATCATCACAGAACTGAAACGGGTGGGCGTGAACAATCCGGTCTTCATGCTCGATGAAATCGATAAGATCGGGCAGGACTTTCGCGGCGATCCGGCCTCGGTGCTGCTTGAGGTCCTCGACCCGGAGCAGAATATCCGATTCACCGACAACTATCTCGATGTCCCTTTCGACCTCTCCCGGATCATGTTCATCGCCACGGCAAATGATCTCACAAAACTCCCCGGTCCGCTGCTGGACCGCATGGAGCGTATTGAATTTAGTGGATACACCGGCAAAGAGAAGCTGCAGATCGCTCAGCAGTTCATACTCCCGCGGCAACTCAAAGCGTCCGGTTTGTCGAGAGCGACGATTCGTTTTGCCCCGGCAGCTGTATCCCGTGTCATCGAAGACTATACTAGAGAATCCGGGCTACGAAATCTGGAGCGGGAACTGTCCGATATTTGTCGAAAAATTGCCTTGTTGTGCCTGAAGACGGATTGCCGGGACCAGGCGGTGGAAATAGATGCCGACACGATCTCCCGCCTTCTCGGGCCGCGTAAATTTTTCCGGGAAGCGGCCGAAGCGGAGGTCCAGGTGGGGATCGCCACGGGCCTGGTCTGGGCCGAGACCGGAGGGGAGATCATCAGTGTTGAAACGGCCATAATGCCCGGCTCGGGTACGCTTATTCTAACAGGATCTCTGGGCGAGGTGTTGCAGGAATCGGCCCAGACGGTCCTCAGTTTTATTCGTAGCAGAACAAAGGAGTTGGGCGTACTCGACAATTTTTTCAAAGATACCGACATCCATATCCATTTTCCCTCCGGGGCCATACCCAAGGATGGGCCTTCGGCCGGCATCACCATTTTTGCAGCGCTGCTCTCCCGTCTGACTCGACGTCCGGCCAGACGAGATGTGGCTCTCACCGGTGAAATGACTCTGAGCGGGCGTATTCTGCCCATCAGCGGTATCAGGGAAAAAATCCTGGCCGCCAAAAGGGCAGGGGTTCGACGCGTATTGCTGCCTTTGGTCAATAAAGAGGAGGTGGAGGCCCTTGATCCTGACGTAACTGAAGGGCTTGAACTGGTGCTGGTGGCAAATGCCGGTGAGGTTGTTGATCAGGTGCTTGAGGTCAGGGGATTGTAAAACATCAGGTTGATCAATTGCAAGGCAGATCAGGCATCCGGGTTTTCCAGTCCGTAGCGTTTAATCTTGCGCCACAGTGAAACCCGGTCGATACCGAGAATTTTTGCGGCCGACGATTTATTGCCCTCAACCTCGTCCAGGACCTCCAGGATGTACTGCTTTTCATGCTCATTCAGCGATGGCCAGTTCTGCCGATTATCGCGGACAACTACAGCAGCGCTATCGCCCAGATCGGCCACAAGGTGCTGTGGCTCAACGACTTCACCGCCACAATGGATCAGGATGCGCTGGACGATGTTCTCCAGTTCTCTGATATTGCCGGGATATTCATAGAGCATGAGCCGCTGCGCCGCCTCAGTGGATAATCGGGGGGCAATCCTGCCAGGGCGGGTATGTTTGGCGAGAAAATGGTTGGCAAGCAGAGGAATATCCTCCCTGCGTTCGGAAAGAGACGGTACGGTGATGGTCAAGACATCGAGCCGATAGAAAAGATCAGTTCTGAAGGCACCTTCTTCCGCCTCTCGTTTGAGATCCTTGTTGGTTGCGGCCAAGATCCTGATATCGACTGAAATTTCTTCTGTCCCTCCGACTCGCAGCAAGGTCCGCTCCTGCAGCACCCTCAGCAGCTTCACCTGCATCGAGAGCGGGAGTTCTCCCACCTCGTCAAAGAAAACAGTGCCGCCGTCAGCCATCTCCAGGAGTCCTTTTTTGATCTTGTCTGCCCCGGTGAAGGCCCCGCGCTCATGGCCGAACAACTCACTGGTGATCAACTCTTCGGTAAAGGCCCCGCAGTTGAAGGCCATAAAACGCTTATCGGCCCGAGGGCTCAACTCATGCAGGGTTCTGGCCACCAGTTCCTTGCCGGTACCGGTCTCGCCCTGGATCAGCACATTGCAATCGAGCTGGGCGACCTGGTTGATGGTCTCGCGCAGTGTGTGTATCTTCGGGCTTTGGCCAATGATGCGTGAAGTTCCCGTCTGGTCGTATACCCTCTGTCTCAGGTGGTGGACTTCTTTACGAAGCAGGGTTTTTTCCAGGGCCTTTTCAACGATGACACGCAGCTCATCTATCTTAAACGGTTTGGAAATGTAGTGATAGGCCCCCTGCCGCATCGCTGCCACAGCCGTATCAACACTGGCATAGCCGGTAATCACGATTACTTCGGTTGAAGGCCAGAGGATTTTAGCCTCAGCCAGAACCGCCATGCCGTCCCGGCCCTTCATCCGTAAATCAGTGAGAACGAGATCGACTTCCTCCTGCTTGAGAATATCAATGGCCTGCTGCCCGTCTTCGGCCAGCAGGGTGAGGTAACCGTCTTTTTGTAAGATGTGATCCAGGTTATCACGGGCGATGGGTTCGTCATCGACGATAAGGATTTTTTGAGGTTTCATGCCATCACGGTCTGGAGTTCACTGTTGGTTTTAAGGGCAGGTTAATCAAAAAAGAAGATCCCTTGCCCGGTTTGCTCTCGACCGTAATATTACCCTGGTGTTTCTGAATAATACCGTAAACCACGGAGAGACCGAGACCGGTCCCCTGTCCTTCTTCCTTGGTGGTATAGAAGGGGTCAAAAAGCTGCCCCTGGATCTCTTCGGGAATACCTGGTCCCGTATCGTGCACATCGATGATCACTTCATCGGTACTCCCATCCACCCAAGCCGTAATGGTGATCCGGCCACTTCCGTTGATAGCCTGGGTGGCATTGATGATCAGATTCAAAAAGACCTCCTGCATGCGCTGGGTGTCCATCGGGAACATGAGATCTTCCGGAATTCGTACCACCATGTCGATATCGGCGGGGATCTGGCTCTGGACCAGTCGTACGGAGCGCTTGACCACATCGGACAGGTGCGAGGGCCGCAGGGCGAATTCCTGTACGCGGGAGAATTCGAGAAGGCCCTTGACGACATCCCTGGCCCTGAGCGTTTCCTGATCGATATTCTTTAGCATGCGTTGAAGAAGTTTGGCATCCCCTGAGGCCAACTCATCAATGGCAATCTGGCAGGAGGTTGAAATATTATTGAGCGGATTGTTGAGCTGGTGGGCGACTCCGGCGGTGAGGGTGCCGATGGAAGAGAGTTTTTTCGATTGAACCAGTTGATCCTGTCGGCGTTCCAGCTCGCGCACCATGGTATTGAAGGCTTCCATGACCTGCTGCATCTCATCTCGCGTGTTGATGACTTCAATACTATTGAAGCGACCAAGGGCAATATCCTCGGTGGCTTTTTTAATGATGATCAGAGGTTGGAAGATCTTATAGATCATCAGCAGAGGCAGGACGATACCGAGGGCAACCGCCATTGCCGACCATGCCACCAGCTGTTTTTTCAGGAGCGTGAGGATCGCATGGATCTGATTGCGTTGCACATCGACCAGCATTTCGCTCAGTTCAGTCATCTCCTTACCCTGTTCACGAAGCCTGTCGACTATCCGGCTGTACTCACCGCTGTTGTGGGTTTCCTGCTGTGCAAGTTGCTCCATGCTTGCCCGATAGGCCTCGATCTGTTCACTCAGCTCTTTGAGCATCGGGGATATTTTCAGCTTGCCACCCTTGGCGAGAATCTCATCTCCAGTATTAAGAGCCTGGGCGATATATCGGGTGTTTTCCTTGAAGGCCTCCCTCTCGTTGTAGAGCAGAAAATTTTTCTCATACCTCCGTGCTTCAAGGATGATATTGTTCAGATTGTAGGCCAGTTCCAGAATTCCGTTTTTCTCTTCTGTCGTGCGCAGATCGGTATAGGACACAAAGCCCATGCCGAGAATACCCAGGATATAACAGG
>JAUYSF010000448.1 GCA_030696435.1 Desulfoprunum sp.
TTCTGCCAGATGTCGTTTGGCAATTCCACATCCCGAATACGCCGATTTATATTTTGACCAACAGGGATGCTTATCCATTCAACACCTTTGGGCGTTTTTATTTTATTCCGATTACGCCAGTCATTCTTGGTGAATTGTACATCGTCGTAGAGGATGAACTCATCCACTGCGGCGATCATATCAAAATACCCCTTCCAGGGGATATAATCGGACTGAAGTATAGCAACTTTTTTCATTTTATACCCTTGACCATTGGTTGGGTAGAGTCGGTTCAAAATAAGGGGATTTTCCTGATATTTGAAGTTTCTCGATGTCTCCCAACATCTTTGCCAAATCTCTCTCCGCGGCCAATTGCGCCTCGCTCTTTTGGCGGTCTGAGGCACTGCCGGCGGACTATAGCCCAACGCGACGGCTACATCAGCTCCCTTGGCCGCTTATTTCCTGACCGCCAAGTGGTGGATTAGGGCCTTGGCGCACATAATTTCCAATCGTCAAACTGCGAGTCATCGACACTGGGCGATCAGGAGCTTATTCCTCCTCCTTCCAGACAGAGGCGCCCAGACCGGTCAGTTTTTCCACTAGATTCTCATAGCCCCGTTCCAGGTGATATATGCGCGAGATCTCGGTGCGGCCCGTGGCGGCGAGACCTGCGATAACGAGAGACGAGCTGGCCCGGAGATCGGTCGCCATCACCGGGGCGCCGCTCAGGCCCTGCAGACCGCGACCGCTGACCACGCAGCTGTGGCCGTCGATCCTGATACCCGCACCCATGCGCTGCAGTTCGGCGACATGCATGAAGCGGTTTTCAAAGATAGTCTCGGTTATGACGCAGATATCGGAGCTCAGACTCATAAGGGCCATGAACTGGGCCTGCAGATCCGTCGGATAACCGGGAAAGGGCATTGTTTTGATATCGACACTCTTGAGTGATTTCTGGCCAGCGGCGTCCTTTGGCCAGCGCACCGAGATAGTCGTCTCCGTCTCTTCAACAATGATCCCTGCAGCCCGCAGCTTTTCGAGCAGCGAGGGTAGATGGGCCGGATTGCAATGGGTGACGGTCCCTTCACCACCGGTCGCCACCAGGGCAATGAGATAGGTCCCGGCCTCGATGCGATCTGGTATGATATCGCAGTCAGCTGTACCGAGTTGGGGCACACCACGGATCGTCAGTTTATCAGTATTGCGGCCTTCGATGTCCGCCCCCATGCCGGTGAGCATATCGATAAGATTGGCAATTTCCGGCTCGCGGGCGGCATTTTTCATGATTGTGGTGCCTTCTGCCATGACTGCGGCCATAAGCAGATTCTCGGTGCCGGTCACTGAAGGGATATCAAAATAGATGGTACTGCCCTGCATCCGACCTGCAATCTCCGCGTCGACATAGCCATGTTCGAGACGACAGGTGACTCCGAGTTTTTCCAGACCCATGATATGAAAGTTGATGGGCCGAGCGCCGATTGCGCAACCACCCGGCAACGACACCTTGGCCCGGCCCAGACGGGCCAGCAGCGGGCCGAGAACCAGGACCGAGGCCCGCATGGTCTTCACCAGCTCGTACGGTGCCTCTGAGCCATTGAGATTGGTGCTGTCGATAAGGAGCGCATCACCCTGCCGTTCATGGCGTACACCCAGGTTTTCCATAAGTTTAAGAAAGGTCCGGGTATCGCGCAGGTCAGGCACATTCCCGAGCCGGTGTTGCCCCGGGGCCAGGAGCGTTGCCGCAATAAGGGGCAGAGCCGCGTTTTTGGCACCGCTGATCCGCACCGTGCCATGCAGTGGTCTGCCGCCTTCTACTATCAGTTTTTCCATGGATTTTCTCTCGTGCTTCCTTTCATATCGCGGTGGCATGCAGGACACGATCTCGGCCCGCATAATCTTTGAGTATTTGAATATTTTTAAAACAGGAGGCAGACACGGAAGATCCTGAAAAGAGCTTTTGCACCTCTTCTCCCTGGTCCGCGCCTATCTCCATAAAGATCTCCCCTTCCGGCAGCATGCGGCCGCAGAGCCCGTCTCTGATCCGTTGTATCACATCCAGGCCCTGCTCACCACCATCAAGGGCCAGGTGCGGTTCAAATTTCGCGACTTCCGGCTCCAGATTCTGCTGTATATCCCTACTGTTGACATAAGGAGGATTGGTCACCACCAAAGAGAACATCCGTCGTGGAGGAAAAATTGTGAGCAGGTCAGCTTGCAGCAGGTCGATCTGCCCTTCAACCCCGTGCCGATGACAGTTTGCCCTCGTCACCTCAAGGGCTGCAAAAGAAATATCAACGGCCGTTATGGCTCTGCCAAGTTCCAGGGCCAGGACAATGGCGATCACCCCGCTGCCGCAGCACAGATCGAGAACCACACCCTCCCGGCAGGATGCGCTGCGGGCTGAGACCAGGGCCTGTTCGACGACGAATTCTGTTTCAGGGCGTGGGATGAGAACAGCGGGATTGACAATAAAAGGCAGGGACCAGAATTCTCGTTCACCAAGGATATAAGCCAGGGGCTCCCGCGCTTTCCGGCGGGCAAGAAGCTCCAGAAAGGTCTTGTGCGCCATTTCCGCAACCGCTTCTTGTGCAGCAAGAAAGAGTTCGGTCCGACTCTTGCCAAGACAATGTGCTAAGAGCAGATTGGCATCCGTAGAGCTCTCTTCAATGCCTGCCCCGGCCAGTTCACTGATCGCAAACTGTACCAGATCAATGATACGCATGGGCCCAGAACAGACAATCGAGACAAAAGGCCGCGGCAGGAATGGAGGTTCTGATGATCATTTCTTATTGGATAGCCTTCAGACGTTCCGCCTGATCATGGGCTATCAGCGGATAGATGACGTCTTCGAGTTTGCCGCTCATGATGGCATCAAGTTTATAGAGGGTAAGATTGATACGATGATCGGTCATCCTGCCTTGCGGAAAATTATAGGTGCGTATTCTCTCGCTCCGATCGCCTGTACCGACCTGGCTCTTACGGTCCTGGGAGATCTTGTCGTGATGATCTTGCTGCAGTTTGTCCAGCAGACGAGCCCGCAGGACAATCAAGGCCTTGGCCTTGTTCTTGTGTTGGGATTTCTCATCCTGACACTGCACTACCAGCCCCGTCGGCAAATGGGTGACCCGCACCGCCGAATCGGTGGTATTGACACTCTGCCCGCCAGGCCCTGAAGAGCGAAAGACATCAAATTTGAGCTCGTTTGGATCGATATTGAGCTCAACCTCATCGGCCTCCGGCAAGATGGCTACGGTTACGGCAGAGGTATGAATCCGCCCCTGCGTCTCGGTCTCCGGCACCCGTTGCACCCGGTGCACCCCGCTTTCATATTTCAGTTTGGAATAGACATGGTCACCACTTATCAGGCCGATGATCTCCTTGAATCCACCGATCCCCAAAGGATTCGAACTCATGATCTCGACACGCCAGCCCATGGATTCGGCAAAGCGACAATACATCCGGAAGAGTTCTGCGACAAACAATGCCGCCTCATCACCACCAGTACCGGCCCTAATTTCGAGGAAGGTGTTCCGCTCATCGTTGGGGTCTTTCGGCAGCAGGACCAGTTTGATTTCCCGGTCGAGATTCTGCTCTTTTTCTTCAAGTTCCAGAATATCCTGGCGGGCCAGTTCCTTGATCTCCTGGTCCTCGTTTTCATCGTGCAGTATCGATCTCGTATCGGCTATATCCCGGCGTATCTGCTTGAATTCGGTGTAGAGTACATTGAGCTTGGAAAGATGGGCATGTTCCCGCGCCACCTTTTGAAACTCTTTCTGATCATTGACTAAGGCAGGATCCGACAGCCTCCCTTCGAGATGGGCCAGTTTTTCTTCGAGGTTTTCGAACGAATCAAACATAGGATTTGGGTGGCAGGATGGAGTGAAAAAAAGAGAAAAAAAAGTCCACAGCCATGACAACCATCACTGTGGACTTCAAACAACTGGGATTTTCTGAGGCAGTAAGCAATCCAACTGCAACAGACAGAGACTTATGCCTTACTCTTATTCTCGAAATGTTTGGCATAGCGCTGTTTGAATTTTTCAATACGGCCAGCGGTATCGATCAGTTTCTGTTTGCCTGTAAAAAAGGGATGGCAGGCAGAGCAGATTTCCATCCTGACCTCTGACATGACAGAACCCATCTCAACTTCATTGCCGCAGGCACATACAGCTTTTATATGGTTATATTTAGGATGTATATCTTTCTTCATACTTTTCTATTCCTCCGCTACACCTGAGTGTTGGTGTTCAGTTTAGTGTTAACATTCATGCTAAGGCGCATTGCACAGCACGCCAAAACAAAAGCTGCTTATTATAACCAGCCGGGCAGATAATTCAATAAAAAACAATCCATCCCCCCCGCAACACTTCTTTCGACCATACTAAGAAAGGTTGCTGCCAGGGCCGATCAGGGTTTAGCCGTTCATCGAATCGAGAAAATCTTTGTTTGTTTTCTGATTTTTGAGCTTATCTACCAGAAAATCCATGCAATCACCCGGATTCATGGAATTGAGCAGTTTGCGCAGAATCCAGATCCGATTGAGCATCTCAGGTTTGAGAAGAAGGTCTTCTTTTCTGGTTCCGGAACGTTTGATATCAATCGCCGGGTAGATTCTCTTATCCGCCATCTTTCTGTCAAGGACAAGTTCCATGTTTCCAGTGCCCTTGAACTCTTCGAAGATGACCTCATCCATGCGACTGCCGGTTTCGATCAATGCCGTAGCCAAGATGGTAAGACTGCCGCCCTCTTCAATATTTCGTGCTGCCCCGAAAAACCTTTTTGGCCGATGCAGGGCGTTAGCCTCTACACCACCGGAGAGGATCTTGCCGCTTGACGGTGTGACGGTGTTATAGGCCCGGGCCAAGCGGGTGATGCTGTCGAGCAGAATCACCACATCTTTTTTATGTTCAACCAGCCTTTTGGCCTTTTCGATAACCATTTCGGCCACCTGGATATGCCGCTGCGGTGGCTCGTCGAAGGTCGAACTGACAACCTCTGCGGTTTTGACCGAGCGGGTCATCTCGGTAACTTCTTCCGGTCGCTCGTCGATGAGCAGGACGATGAGATAAATCTCTTTGTGATTCCGCACGATGGAATTAGCGATTTTCTGCATCAGAACGGTTTTTCCAGTCCGTGGTGGCGCGACGATCAGCCCCCTTTGGCCTTTACCGATCGGCGCAAACATATCGAGAACCCGCATTGAGTAGTTATCGGGCTGCCATTCAAGATTCAGTCTTTCTTCGGGATGCAATGGTGTCAGGTTGGCAAAAAGCGTTTTCTGCTTGGCCGCCTCGGGAGGATCAAAGTTGATAGTTTCAACTTTGAGCAAGGCAAAGTATCGTTCGCCCTCTTTGGGTGAGCGAACCAGACCATCGACACTGTCACCGGTCCTCAGATTCAGGCGACGGATCTGCGACGGCGATACATAGATATCATCAGGGCCTGGCAGATAATTGTAATCTGGGGATCTCAGAAAGCCAAAGCCATCAGGAAGGATTTCCAGCACCCCGCTACCTCGCATCTTGCCATCCTTATCGGCCTGATCCTGAAGCAGGGCAAAGATCAGTTCCTGTTTTCGCAGGGAACTATATCCTTCGACTTTTGCGTTCCGGGCAAGTTTAATCAACTCGCCGATTTTCATCTCTTTTAATTCCGCCAGATTCATTAATCACCTTCTCCTATGAGGATTGTTGGCAGGATAATAAGACAGCATTGAATATGCAGAGTTCGGCCCCGGAACAACAAGAATCACGGGTAGCAACACTGCACAATATGCCACATAGTATAATTGGAATAACTTTCTTACAAGAAACCACATTCTGATGGCAAATCATCCGGCATTGACCAACGGATCCCTGGGTGGGTAGTACTGAGAGTTTTTCGTCAGAAATTTGTATATAAGATCAAAATGAGAATGGCATGAATGATGTACTACAAAAACAGGTCTTTCTTGCAGATGACAGTTGATTCAGTCCACACCTACCCAAGACAGGGTATTTTGAAAATCGAGAGTAGTATTACAGAACTTAACGGGTCCACCAGGGAAAAGCAGGGAGTTGTTTGTATCGCTCTCTCCCCTTATACGTACTCAGGACTGCAGTGTCAAGCACTTTAACAGCATTTTAGTTGTTAAAACTGCCCGGATTTCCACCTTGATCGATATATTTTGGGAGTTGACGTGCAAGGCGTGTTACCTGCTGCACAGTCTGCACCCACAGGCCGGAATTGTCTATAACGAACATGGCCTTTTCCGCCTTGAGCAGCGGGGGCATCTGGGCTGCGAGTACCTTCTGGACCTGCTCCAAATTGAGGCCATCACGCTCGCTCACCCGCTGCAGGCAGAGTGCTACCGGGGCAAAAACCGCGACAGTACAAGAGAAATCATCCTGCCATCCCACCTCAAAAAGCAGGGGAACCTCAACGACCAATCCCTCTCCTGCCTTTTCGGCTACTGCCATGCGTTCCTTTACCGCAAAACGGATCAGGGGGTGCAGTATCCCTTCTAATTCATGGCGGAGATCATCATCATTGAAGACAGCCTCTTTCAAAAGAGCTCTGTCTAGTGTGGTGTCTGGTTTGAGAAATCGCCCCGCCCATCTCTCTCGCACAGCCCGCCAACCCTCGGCGCCATGTTCCATGAGATCCTGGCAGAGCACATCGGCACTCACCACCGGATAAGCCAGCGCGTTGCCAAGAATGCTTGCAACACAACTTTTTCCCGAGCCGATTCCTCCCGTTAGGGCGATATTCACGCGCATTCCTTAATGTCTAGGGGAAGGCCGCCATTCAAATCGTTGAGTATCTGATGAAGATCGGGCCAGAGAGGGGCTTGAATATCAAGGCGCCTGCCGGTTATCGGATGAACAAAGACCAGCCGGCTGGCATGCAGCATCTGTCTCGGAAATTTCTGATTCTGCCGATGACTCCCGTAAACGGCATCGCCTGCCACAGGAAATCCGAGGTGACTCATATGCACCCGAATCTGGTGGGTCCGTCCGGTTTCGATCCTCAGTCTCACCAGGCTGAAGCGATTCTCTAATTCGCCGATCACTTCCCAGCTTGTTACGGCATGACGACCGGTCATCTCTCGCACCGCCATCTTCTGGCGATTGACTGAATGCCGGCCTATAGCAGCGACAATGCGCCCCCGCCGTTCCCGCATTATTCCGTGGAGCAAGGCAATGTATTCTTTATCCACTCGTCGGTTCTTGAATTCGTCGGCAAGAAGACGAAGAATCCTTTCATCTTTTGCAACCAGCATTACACCCGAGGTGTCTTTATCCAGCCGATGGACTATCCCGGGACGAAGGGCATCTCCCACCCCGGCAATATTCCGGCAATGGAACACCAGGCCATTGACCAGTGTGCCATGATGATTGCCACTCCCGGGATGGACGACAAGGCCGGGGGGTTTTGACAGGACCAGAAGATGTTCATCCTCGTAGAGGATCTGCAAAGGCATCTCTTCAGGTTCAACATGCATGGCAGACTCGACAAGCCAATGCCCTGTCACGCTGTCGTTTTCCCGCAAACGATAGCTGCTTTTTTTCGCAAGGGTATTGACGACGATTGCGCCTGAACGTATCGAAGAGCTTAATACCGAACGTGAAATATCGGGAACGACCTGAACCAGAAAATGATCGAGCCTTATACCCGCCTGTCGACGGGCAACCATGAAGGAAAGTGCATCGCCAGACTCTGTGCTGCCTGGTTGATCGATTTTAGAGTGCATTATGGATGTTGGGGGAGGCCGGCGTCAGAGAGGCGCTAGGCCAATGGACAGAAACAGGATATCTCGTATCTCAGGAAAAAATGGTATCAATTTTATTGGTGATATTGGCCTCGTCAACATCCTGGGCCAGAGAGAGTTCCTTCACCAGAAGGTTCTTGGCAGTATCAAGCATCTTTCGCTCACCATAGGAAAGATCTTTATCAATGCTCAGGAGAAAAAGATCGCGCAAGACTGCTGCAACCTCATGAACAGATCCCGTTTTAATCTTCTCCATATAATCCCGGTACCGCCTGTTCCAGGTTTGAGAACCGATTATGCAGGTCCGGTCTTCAAGTATGGCAATAACTTCATCAACCTGACTCCTGTTGACAATCGCACGTAAACCGACATTG
>JAUYSF010000456.1 GCA_030696435.1 Desulfoprunum sp.
ATATTCAGGGCATAGCGATCAGTCATGCCGGCAATATAGTCGCAGACCTGACGATGGGCAGTCTTTTCATCCGGCCACTCGATCGGTCCTTCGCCTGGCTCCCAGTCATCGCCCGGTCCCTTCACCAGGCCGTTTTCCAGAAAATGGGCGTAGAGATCCCGAATGATTCGCTGGGCCTTCTCGAATTCGTTGTGCACCTTATAGTAGCGGTAGACATTTTCGTAAAGAAAAGTCCGCAGATCGGTGATGGCCTCCAGCATAGCCTCGCTGATATGGAGCCTGCCGTCATCCGCCCCCAGTGTCTCGACGATGAGGTCCCGGACCATCGCACCGATCCTTTTTGAATGCCTCTCGCCAACCACATCCCGAATTTTCTGGGACGGCTCCTTGCCCTGCAGGATGCCCGAGCGCAGGGCATCATCCATATCGTGGTTGACGTAGGCAATGATGTCAGCAAGTCGGACCAGTTGGCCTTCAAGGGTTACCGCGATCTCCGAGTTGTCTTTCGGCAGGATATCACTGTTGCCTTTCGAGTGTTTGACGATACCGTTTCGCACCTCAAAGGTCAGATTGAGACCTTGTCCATGATTTTCCAGGGTATCGACCACCCGCAGACTGTGTACATAATGGCGGAAACCGCCGGGATGAAGTTCGTTGAGGGTGGCCTCGCCGGCATGACCAAAGGGTGTATGCCCGAGATCATGCCCAAGGGCGATGGCCTCAGTCAGGGTTTCGTTGAGACAGAGGGCCGTGGCCATGCTCCTGGCAATCTGGGAAACTTCGAGGACATGGGTCAACCGGGTTCGGTAGTGGTCGCCCGTCGGCGCCAGAAAAACCTGGGTCTTGTGCTTGAGACGACGGAAGGTCTTGGAATGGGTGATGCGGTCACGGTCGCGCTGGAAGGGCAGGCGGATATCGCTGAGATCATCCTCTTCAGGCCGCATCCGTCCTGCAGAGCGTTTATTCAGAGTGGCGCAGGGAGAGAGGATCTGTTCTTCCCGATCTTCCAGCTGCTTTCTGATCGATATGCCGATAACGGGTGTAAATGCCATGTCTCTACTCAATCGTTGAAGATATCAAGTCAATGACTTCACCTGTTTTCTTACACACCCCTGCCGATCAGTGCAAGCATGAAAGGCACTGGCAGACCGGAAATGGCTCATTGTTATTCTCGATCTCCGTCCACATTCTGCCGTTCAATCTTGAAAACCTGTTTTTTCAGCCCCCGCGTTGACTTCCTGAGCACCGTCGGATACGTTTAATGTGAGAAATTACAATTACAGACAAGATCAGCCCATCATCCAAAGTAAAAGACTAATGAATCATTTTACTCATTCCGGTTCTTTGACCACCAGATTTGTTTATGCTCCATTCATCTCCTTCTTGTTTCCCCTGGTCCTGGCCGGCAGTCTGCAGGCAGGCACGACCTCTGCGCCAGCCGTTGAATCTGAAACCCTCTCGTACCTGAAAGGGCTCACCATTGAAGAACTGATGCAGACCGAAATAACCTCTGTCTCCAAAAAATCAGAGCATCTGTTCAACGCCGCCGCCGCTATCTCGGTCATCACCCAGGAAGATCTGCGCCGAGCGGGGATCCACAGCATACCGGAGGCGCTACGGCTAGTGCCGGGCCTGATGGTCGCGGATATCGACAGCTCCCGCCGGGCCATCGGCTCGCGCGGGTTCAACGATTATTTTGCCAACAAACTTCTGGTCCTGATCGACGGACGCAGCATGTATACCCCGCTCTATTCCGGGGTCCTCTGGAACACGCTGGATGTGGTCATTGAAGATATCGAGCGCATCGAGATCATCCGCGGGCCGGGTGCCACGGTCTGGGGGGCCAATGCCGTAAACGGGGTTATCAACATCATCACCAAAGACAGCGCCAATACCCAAGGCAGCCTGATTTCAACCACTGCCGGCAGCTCGGAGCAACCTCTTGTCTCGGCCCGTTATGGCGGTCGACTGAGCGAGACAACCACCTATCGGGCCTATGCCAAGGGTTTTCAGCGCGAAAGCTACGACAATCCACGCGGTGGCGAGGCCAATGACAGTTGGCAGAATATACGCACCGGTTTCAGGGCCGACAGCAGGTATTCGGCAAAGGACACCTTTTCTCTGCAGGGTGAAGTCTTCGATGGTGAAATGGACGCCTCCGTCTCTCTGTCTCAATTTCCAACCAAACCATATTCCTCTATCTTCGAGGGCACCGAGAAAGCCCAGGGTGGCCATCTGCTGTCGACCTGGCAACACGCATTTTCCGAGACCTCCACTACCGATATGCAGATCTACTATGACCGGTCCGAACGCGATCAGTTCGTTTCCGCTGAAGAGAGAGATACCATCGATCTCGAATTCAAGCATCATTGGGATCCTGCAAACGCCCATGACATTGTCTGGGGTATGGGATATCGCTCTACCAGCGACGATATAACGAATACCGAAGCAGTTGCCTTTTATCCGGCCAGTCGCAGCACCAATCTGTGGAGTAGCTTTATCCAGGACGATTTCAATCTGGCGCCGGATACCGTCTGGCTGACGCTCGGGTCAAAGTTTGAACACAACTATTACAGCGGCTTTGAAGTTCAGCCAAGTGCCCGCCTCCGGTATCAGCCCACCGAAAAACAGATGCTCTGGACTGCAGTTTCACGGGCGGTCCGATCCCCTTCACGCTCCGACCACGATAGCCGGGTAAACCTGGCAACCCTAGTTAATGAGGCGGGAACCCCGGTTGTCAATCGTCTGTTTGGCAATGAAGATTTCGTCTCGGAAAAACTCACGGCCTACGAAGCCGGTTATAGATGGCAGGCGGCCGAGACATTGTCCTTTGATCTGGCTACCTATTATAACGTCTATGACGAACTCAGATCATTCGGTAACGGTGTCCCCTACTATGAACTCACGCCACCTCCAGCCCATCTGGTCATTCCCCAATATTTGGTCAACGGCCTGGAAGGAGACACCTACGGCTTTGAGCTGCAGGGTACCTGGCAGGCGACGGAGAATCTGAAGCTCTTTGCCGGATATTCCTGGATAGAATTTGACCTCGAGCAAAAAAAGGGGTTCCAGACCAATCATCCCATCGCTGAAGAAACGATTGCGCCTGCCCACCAGGTGCAACTGCGATCCTATCTCGATCTCCCGCATAATGTCTCCCTGGACGCGAAGCTCTCCTATGTAAGTGAAATCTCCTACACTACCCCGTTGCAATCCGAGACTATAGATGCCTATTACCGCCTGGACCTTCGTCTCGGCTGGAAACCGAGCAACACGTATGAATTTTCGATTGGGGCGGACAACCTCTTTTCATCCGGCCAGAAGGAGTTCCCGGATTATACCAATATCGTCGACTCGGAGGTTCCCAGCCGGTTCTGGGCACAACTTACTTGCACCTTTTGATTCGGGACACTATTGCACTGATGGCCACGGCACCGAACACATACAGCACGAGGGGCCGCAGACTGGCAGCCACATTTCTGGCGATCGCCTGGCTGCTACTCGGTTGCTTCACGGTTCCCTGTTCGGCAAAGCAGATTGAGGAATACCATGTCAAAGCGGTGTTTCTCTTCAATCTAGCTCATTTTGTCACCTGGCCCATCGATCCATCCCCTACCGCTCCATCGTTCAGCATCGGCATCTATGGTGAAGATCCATTTGGCCAGGTACTCGACAATGTTATCAAAGGGGAAACGAAATTCGACAAACCGATCACCATCAAGCACTACACGAATCTTCAGGAGTTACAGAAGGACCCCTGCAATATCCTTTTTGTCAGCGCAAGGGCGATGAATCAATGGGAAACGATACGGGATCTGCTGGCGGCTTCAGCGATCCTGACTGTCTCGGATGTGGCCGGTTTTCCTGAAAAAGGCGGCATGGTTAATCTGCTGAAAGCCGAGCAAAGAATCCAGGTTGAAATTAACCGTGCCGCGGTGAGTCAGGCAGGTCTAGTCATGAGCGCCAAACTTCTCATTCTGGCCCGGCTGGTCCCCTAGCATATGAGATCGATAACCTCCACCTTCCTGGATTGGCCGATCCGCCGTAAACTCCTGGCCATTGTCCTCTTTACCTCCGGCCTGTTGATCAGCCTTATGGCTGTCTCAATAACTATTGAAAAATACTATAGCTATAAAGCAAAACTGGTGAAAAACACCAGCATTCTGGCGACCATCATCGGTGCAAACTGCACTGCGGCCCTGACCTTCCGTGACGAAAATACCGCCTCAGAACTTATTGCCGGCTTGAAGGCTGAAAAAGACCTCATCGCCGCCCGGTTGTTCGATGGCAACGGCGCTCTTTTTGTCTCATATATCAACCCGCATTTTTCAGCGAAAATGGTCGAACTACCAGACCGCCTTGTTGGAGATGACGTTAAAGCAACGCCTTATTTTGCCCAGCGCTATTTCGATGTCGTACAGCCGATCATCCTGGAAGAAAAACCCATTGGTTTCATCCTTCTGCGGACCGATCTCGCTTCGCTGAACAAGCAGCTGCAGGTGTTCATCGTCGTCATTATCGGCTTCAGCCTGCTGCTCTTCGGACTGGGGCATCTGATCTGCTCAAGGCTCAACCGGACCATCACCGAGCCCGTCGCCAAACTGGCTGCAACCATGCAGGACATTACCAGGAATCAGAATTTTGAACTGCGGGTGGAGAAACTGAATAACGATGAAATCGGGGTCTTGATCGACGGTTTCAACACCATGCTGGCCCAGATCCAGAAACGCGATACGGAAATTGCCGAACATCAGAACCGTCTTGAGGAACTGGTCGATAGCCGCACCCATGAACTCAAAGTCTCGAACGAGCAACTGCTGCAGGAAATCGTGGAAAGGCAGGAGATACAGGCTAAATTGGCCCATGCCCAGAAAATGGAGGCAATCGGTACCCTGGCCGGAGGAGTGGCCCATGATCTGAACAATATTCTTTCGGGAATCGTCAGTTATCCGGACCTGCTCCTGCTTGACCTGCCAGCCGGTTCGCCGCTCAGAAAACCCATCGAAACCATCCGTTTGTCCGGCAGGAAGGCGGCCGCCATCGTTCAGGACCTGCTGACCCTGGCCAGACGGGGAGTCAAGGTTGAAGAAAGCATCAATCTGCAAAAACTTATTTATGAATACCTGGAAAGTCCGGAATGCGCGGAACTACTCAAGAACCACCCCCGGGTAAAAATCGTTTTCCCCGGCTATGGAACCCCGTTCACGATGGTCGGCTCACCTATTCATATCTCGAAAACGCTCATGAATCTGGTGGCCAATGCCGCAGAAGCAATGCCGGATGGCGGAGAAATCCATATTAGCCTTGAAGATATCTATCTGGACACCAGACCGGTGGATTTCAAACAATGGCAGGAGCGGATGTATATCCGCCTTACCATCTCGGATGCCGGCATCGGTATTCCGGAACAGTTCATTGATCGCATTTTTGAACCGTTCTACTCACGCAAGGTGATGGGTAGAAGCGGCACCGGGCTCGGCATGGCCGTCGTCTGGGGAACCGTCGAAGATCATAAAGGTTACATAACCGTGGCCAGCGAGGAAGGCAAAGGGACAACCTTTCAGATCTTTTTCCCGAGAGCCTTATCCGAGGATATTCCGACCCATCCGGTCATGAAAGAAGAACCATTGCAAGGTTACGGCCAGACCGTGTTGGTGGTGGACGACTCTGAAGACCAGCGACAAATCGCCACGGATATCCTCAATTATCTCGGTTATATCGCCACCTCAGTGGAGAGCGGCGAGACGGCAGTGCAGTATCTGAAACAGCACTCCGCCGACCTCATTCTCCTGGATATGCTGATGGCCCCGGGCATCGACGGGCTGGAAACCTATAAACAGATCCTCTCATTCCGCCCGCATCAGAAGGCGATCATTGCCAGTGGCTATTCGCAATCGGAACCTATCCAGATAGCTCGGAAGCTCGGAGTTTCCGAATATATCATCAAACCTTACACCGTCCTGCGCATAGGCCAAGCCGTCCATACGGCACTTGCCAGGGAATAATCCTCCTTGTTGTTTTCCTGATGACCATTGCCGACTTTGAGTTCTCGGCCAATGGGGTGATCACTGCCTGTGTTTTTAGTTCTCGGCCAATGGGGTGATCACTGCCTGTGTTTTTTAGTCTCGGAGGGTTCAGAACCAGATGCCGGTGAGTCAAAAGGACGCTCCTGTTCAAAGTCCGGCAGATAGTGGCTCTGGCTGGCAAGTTCCTGGACAAAGGCGTTCTGAAGACCGAGATCAAGGGTAAAATCGGTGATCTCGGCATATTCGTCTTCCCTCAGCGTCCGATCAATGCCGGGATAGTCGCAGCCCTTATATTGCGGTGAGTATTGTGACATGATGCTGAGAAAGATATTCGGCGACAGATCGGCCAGAAGGCGAAGACATCTCCGACTGTTCTCCAGATGGCCCGGCAAGACCAGATGCCGCACCAGAAGCCCCCGTACCGCGACACCCGCCTCATCCAATTGCAGATGGCCGACTTGGTCCAGCATCTCCCGGAGAACCCCGGGGACGACCTCGGCATAGTCATCGACCGCCGAAAAGCGCCGCCCCAGCTCATTGTCGAGGTATTTCAGATCGGGCAGGTAGATGTCCACCAGCCCGCGGATCTGCCTGAGTGCCTCCACCGCATCATAGCCGTTAGAGTTATAGACTACGGGGATTGTCAGCCCCCTGCCCTTTGCAGCCTGGATGGCATCGGCCATCTGAAAGATCATATGGGACGGAGACACAAAGTTAATATTATGGGCGCCTTCGTCCTGCAGCTGCAGCATGACCGAGGCAAGATCCTCAGGTGTCATTAACCAGGAGGGAACCTCCTGAAATTCCTGGCTGATCTGATAATTCTGGCAGAACACACAGCGGAGATTGCATCCAGCAAAAAAGACAGTCCCCGAGCCCTTCGTGCCCGACAGGGGCGGCTCCTCACCAAAATGCAGACCGGCATGAGATATCAGCATGCCGGCAGGGATCCGGCAGTAGCCGACCTGGCCTGCCAGGCGATTCACCCCGCACCTGCGTGGACAGCATTCACATTGTGTCAGCTGGTCTGTTAATGTCCCCATCGCACTCACTCACATTTGTCCTGACGACCTCACACCTTTTCAAAGGCAATCTGGCCATCAACTGCGTTATGTAGCAGTTTTTCCAGTATTGATTCCGCGACAGTCCAGCAATATTTCGGGTATGCCCGGGCGGCATCTTCCATCTTCTCCCTGAAGATATCTTTCAGCCCACGGCAGACCTCCTGGGCATGCCGGCCGACGCCCTCATGCTCGATAAAGAGAATGGCGTCGATAAGGTCGGCAAGTTTGACAATCACCAGGTGTTCCGGATTTTCTCGCTGGATCTCATCCTTCATCTCTGTCAACCAGGGGGCGATCTGCTGCTCAATGCTCAGGATGGGATTGTTGTCACCGCTGATCGCCTCAATATGCCGTTTGAGCGGGCTTGGCAGATCGCCCATAAGCAATTCCGGCGTGTCGTGCAGCGAGGCATATTCCATGATCCGCAACAAGCCGGAGTCATCCAGATCGCTGCCCAGAATATCCTTGGCCAGTCGGTTGGAGATCCTGGTCACCATAAAAAGATGTTCAGCCAGGGTTTGATCCCGGGTGGTTCGGACACTGTGCCAGCGGGTCACGTGCCCGGCCCTGGCCAGGTCAGCGAATTCCAGTTTGGGGAGTTTCATCTCGGGAATTGTCCTTTCTCGCCTTGACGAGTTATTGCTCTTGGCCCTGAGCGGAGACCTGCGCTACCGGTTTTCAGTTTGCTTTACAGATTTCTGATATAGCATAGACAACGGCCAAGAGAAAAGCAGGAAGATTGCAACCGGCCGTGCTGGTCACCTCACAGCGTGGCCTGCGAATACCTCACGGTTCTCATTGCCCAATTTTATAACGATACATATTCTGTCTATGTATCAATCCAGGCATGGGCAGACCCATTGACGAAATTCCTGAAGTCAGCCTTGCCGCCTCCCTGCGGAAACATTTTAAAAACGACGAGACAAGCACCATGACCACAATCCAGTCCTTCAGGGCAAATATCCGACTGACGGAGATCAGTTTTCCTGATTACCAGGTGCGAGGCGGAGTGCTTCTTGGCCGGAATTTGACTGTAATCTGGGACACCCTGAGCCATCCCGACGATATGCGACCGCTGTTGCCCCTGTTGGCCGGTCGCAGATTGAGGATCATCTACAGCCATGCCGACTGGGATCACATCTGGGGGACGGCGGCCTTCGCACCTGAGACGTTCTCTGTCATTGGCCACAGACACTGCCGGCAACGCTTCAACGAGGATGTGCCGCATACCCTGCGTGCCAGACAGGCTGAGGAACCAGGGACCTGGGAGGCAGTGCAACTCATCCCTCCCGATATCATCTTCGAGGACGAGTACCACCTTGATCTGGGCGATCTGACTTTGCAGCTCTACTCCCTGCCCGGCCATACCCCGGATGCCATTGTCGGCTTTGTGCCCGAACATGGTCTCCTGCTGGCCGGAGACACGGTCGAGACGCCACTGCCCTGCGTGCCACCCTGTTGCCCGATCTACAAGTGGATTGACGGCCTG
>JAUYSF010000060.1 GCA_030696435.1 Desulfoprunum sp.
CGTTTCCGCAACAGCCGTGATATCCACCTGCTTGTCAGCCAGGCGGTCGCCGAGGCAATGCAATCCCATCAGCAGCAGCTGCAGACAAACATATTCAGTCGAGAGCTGACTCGGGAGGCTAGCCCGATCCCCCTGGAAAGCGGGAGAACAACCGATCTTGCCGGCTTTTTCCCGGAACGTGCCGAACAACAAGACCATAGACCGGCTATCACGGGAGGGAATCGCCCGCAACGATCATCTGAAGGACCTCGCCCTCTCCATCCCTCAGCAGCGATTCCCCCTCAGTACCCGCAGGCAACGGTACACCCGTTGTCGCTTACGCACGCTGAGCTCACCCCGGAGAGAGCTCTTCCGCAGCCCGTTCCTGAAACTCCGAGACAGGCAGCTCTTGTTGATACCAGCCATCTCGGCCACAACCTGCAGATCATCGGTCAGCTCCATGACCTTTATATCCTCTGTCAGAACAGCGAAGGCCTGGTGGTTATTGATCAGCACGCCGCCCATGAGCGCCTGCTCTTTGAAGACCTGCGGCGGCAGTATTGCCGTGACCGGATCACCAGCCAGCATCTCCTCTTTCCCGAGACCGTTGAGCTCTCTCTCTTCCAGGCCCAGCTTGTCGAAAAATATCCCGATGAACTGGCAAAAATGGGTTTTTCGCTGCGCCATTTCGGTGGCAATGCCTATGTTATTTCAGCCATTCCAGCCCTTGCCGGCCAATGTGCTGCCGGTGAACTCCTCCTCGACATGCTCGAACAATTCGGCAATGAAAACGGCGGAGTGGCCAGAGAAAACAGATTCGACAGCATCCTCGCCAGCATGGCCTGTCGGGCCGCAGTTAAGGCCGGGGCAAGTCTTTCGACAAAAGAAATTGAAGCACTTCTTGAACGCATGGCAAAAGCAGATCTTTTCAGCCATTGCCCACACGGCAGACCGGTATGGAAGATCTTCACCAGAACGGAGGTAAAAAAATGGTTTCACCGAAGTTAACCAGCACAGAAAAAGACAACAGCTCATGTCCCGGGCCAAACGGCAAGGGCTGTCTGCTCTTTTTTATCGTCTGTCTGCTTTTTTTGGGCGGCTGCGCCAGGGCCCCTGTCGGCAGAATCATGGAGACCACCGCTTACTGCGGCTGCTCCGCCTGCTGTGGCTGGCAACGCGGCAGTGCCTCCTGGCTCTATCTCGATTTCTGGAATCGCTATGTAAATTACGGGACGGCGGCCGGCAGACCCTACACCGGCCATACCGCCAGCGGCACCTCTCCCCAGGAACCCCAGGAAGGTCTGTTCTCAATGGACAGCCTGCAACGTCCCTGGATGATCCCGGTCCGCACCATCTTTTTCCCCTGGTATCTCTTGCCGGAGGAGGGCACGATTGCCGCCGATACCCGCTATTATCCTTTCGGCACCAGGATGTATGTCCCGGGCTACGGCTGGGGCCAGGTCGAAGACCGGGGTGGCGGTATCAAAGGCAAGAACAGGATCGATCTCTTTTTCGGCTCGCACCAGGATGCCCTGTACTGGGGCAGAAGAAAGGTCGCGGTGCAGATTTATTTTCCCTGACCGACAATCCTCACCGACTATTTTTGAGGCAATTTTTTACCAGACAAGGCACACGATGACTGCAATACCGATGATTACCATAATAGGCGGCGGCCTGGCCGGTTGTGAAGCAGCCTGGCAGGCGGTCCGTAGGAACTGCCGGGTCCGGTTGTTTGACATGAAACCCCATGTCTTCAGTCCAGCCCACAATTCGCCCCATTTAGCAGAACTGGTCTGCAGTAACTCCCTGCGCTCAAACGATATCGGCTCGGCTGTCGGTCTGCTCAAAGAAGAGATGCGGCAGCTCGACTCCCTTCTTCTGCAGGTTGCCGCCGATACGGAAGTCCCGGCCGGCAAGGCCTTGGCTGTCGATCGTGAATTATTCGCCTCGAGAATCACCACAATCCTGGAAAATCATCCTCTGATTGAGATATGTCGCCAGGAAGTACGAGAGTTGCCGGCCCCCGGAGGCAACCCAACCATCCTCGCCACGGGCCCACTCACCTCTGAAGCCATGGGCACATCTCTCGGCAGAATCACGGGTCAGGAAGGCCTGGCCTTTTATGACGCCATTGCACCTATTGTCATCGCCGAATCCCTCGACAGAGAGGTTGTCTTTCAGAAATCACGCTACGATGACGGCCCCGGCGACTACCTCAATTGCCCGATGGACAGAGAGACCTATCTGCGCTTTATTGACGAGCTGGCCCGGGCCGAATACGTGCCGTTGCGGCCTTTTGAGGAGGCAAAGTATTTCGAAGGCTGCCTGCCGATCGAGGTGCTCTGTGCGCGAGGTGCCGAGACCCTGCGCTTTGGCCCGATGAAGCCGGTGGGGCTCCCTGATCCGAGAACCGGCTATGAGGCCTATGCGGTTGTCCAACTTCGCAAGGAAAACCGTGAAGGCAGCACCTACAACATGGTGGGTTTTCAGACCAAACTGACCTATGCGGAGCAGAAACGTATTTTCCGCCTCATCCCCGGTATGGAGCATGCCGAGTTCGCCCGCCTGGGCTCAATCCATCGCAATACGTTTGTCTGTGCTCCGCTCCTTCTCCTGCCGACCCTGCAGCTCAAAACCAGGCCTGACCTGCTGCTGGCCGGTCAATTGTCCGGGGTGGAGGGATACGTTGAGTCTGCAGCCATGGGTTTGCTGGCCGGGATCAATGCCACACGCTTGGCCTTAGGTCAGCAACCGGTCGTCCCACCGAGCGAGACCGCAATGGGGGCTCTCATCAGACACCTGACCGAAAGTGATCCCGGCCACTTCCAACCTTCAAATGTCAACTTCGGCCTCTTCCCGGACTGGAAAAAGAAGATTCCAAAAAAACAACGAGGCCAGCTACGGGCTGAAATCGCTCTAGAGGCTCTACAGTTATGGCAAAAGGACTTGGCAGCAGGATGATACAAAAAGGAACATCCCGGCTGCAGACAGACGGCAACCGGGATGGCAGGAAGAGCAGGTACTAGAAAGGAAAAGAGAAGGGGGCCTTCGGGGCCTCAATCAATTGGGCTCGCAACCACCCCGGCAATCATCATTGATGTAGCCCCGCGGGCATGGTTGATCATAGATAAAATCCCAGCCTCGACAGTCATTATCACGATTATTACGGCCACGACCACCGCCGAAGAAATCATCACCCCCGCGGCCACGGTCACCGCCACCACGACCGCGATCTTCAATACAGCGCCGAGGACCACGACACACCTTGTATCCCTGAGGAGCATCATCACACAGGGTTTCATACTCCTGCCCAGGCTGACAAACGCCGGCATTGGTGTTCAATCCCAAGAAAGCACAATACCCCCCTCTTCCATTATAACCGGGCGGCGGCGGGATAAACGAACCACTACAATCCCAGCCGGCCTCGGCCAAAGAGGACATGAGGAGCCCGCATACAAGCACAGCCAGTGAATACATAATTTTCTTTTTCATATTTTCTCCATATGTTTTTTCAGAGAACACTCTTGGAAAGGATACACTCAGTGTCGCCTATTTTTTTCATCCAGTCAAATGAAAAAGCCACTGTGAAAGCTGCAGACAATACGGAGCTTTTCCGCTCAGGTAGTTTCAGTAAACCCCCAAAAAGGATAATCAAGAGTATAGGAGGCTATATGTCCCGGGCTGTGTTCACGGCTGGCCACGAGCCAAAGTGAGTTTTTCCTGTAGACAGCGTTTGCTGAAAGGTCCTGATCGGTATCGGCATAAAGAACCATGGCGTTGTCGGCACTGTACTCGATATCACCTGACCCTTTAAAGATGCCGAGATGGGGTTCTTCCCTGTATGTTCCGTCTCCCCCTCTGCCAAGCTCAGAGATAATCAGAAAAGAGACCTGCAGCTCATCACGGATGGCCTCCAGTTGCCGCAACCAGGCATCAATACCAGTGCGTCGTTCGGAAAAATCCTTAAACGGCAGCTTATGCAGACTGTCAATCACCACCACCGTATAGTCTCTCGCCGTCTCGTGTCGGATGAAATCAATATGTCGACGCATCAGTTCCGGTGTCAGTTTGCGGTCATTCACCACCCTGAAGGTTGTCAGCATCCTGCGAATAGTTGTGCAGGCTTCATCATATTGATTCCGTTCCTCATGGGTCCAGTTTGTGTTCCGCAATACGGCGGTCTCCATTCTGCTCAGACGACTGAGAGTCCGCTGATAGATCTTCTGTCGTCCGTTTTCAAAGTCATAGTACAGGACCGGGATACCCCGCAAGGCCATCTCTGTGGCAATCTGGATCATAAAGAGTGATTTCCCGACCTTGGGGGCGCCACCGATAATATTGATGCCATGGATACCATCGAGGGCGGCATCAAGACGGGAAAACCCAGAGAGCAGACCGGTATAAGCGCTCTCCTGTTGTTCTGTCAGACGCCGCAGAAATCTCTGATGCTCGGCCTGCGGACTGGCAAAGGGGGAAAAAGTCCGTGAGGACTGGATCATGGCCGAGATCGAATTGCGAAATTCGCTGCCCTTATCCTTGGCCAGTTGCAGGAGGCTGTAATTCCTGGGGAGTCCAACCGGCCAACGGAGAAGACGCACCTTGTAGCCAACGCGAGCGGCAAGTGCCCTGGCGGCCGTTTCCGACTCGCCTGAATTCGGTGTGACTATGAAAAGAGTCCGTACAAAGGAAAAAAGATCCGGATCAAGGGTGTGGAAATTACTCGGGAAGGGTATCGCTATCCCTGGGAATCCCAACTGTTTGAGTGGTAGCAGGTTGTTTTCCCCTTCACAGAGGAAGAGGGCACCATTTTCACAGCACTGGAGATCCCGGACGTTAAAAATCTGAAACTGTTCGGTGGCAAACCTCTCGTTGCCATGCCAGAAAAAATCCTGCGGTCGCTCGGGAAAGACGCAGCGCGCGGCATAGCAATTGTCGTCAGTCTGAAAATAAGGGTAGACAAGATAACGGCCATTGTAGCCGATCTGCAACTCGGCAATGACCGCGGCGGATACCCCGGCAGCGCTAAAGTCCGCCAGGAGGGTATCGGTCAACCGGTCATGATATTTCTGTATTTCCGTGTTGATATTGACAATCGGATAGTCAACGTTCTGGGAGAGTAATTCCCGGTCTGGATCGAACCCAGGGACCTCGGCGGGATCAATGTTGGCAAGGCGGGCAAACCAGAGGGGAAAACCGCCGGGAACACAGCGGTTCAGGCAACGAAAATAACCGTGAAAAGGCCCATCCTGGTTGAGAAAAACCACCAGGCGTCCGCCAGGATCAAAACCCCTATCCTGACAGAACGGGCAATCCGCCGTAAGCGAAGTCTTCTCCAGCCGTCCCGCAGGCAGATGCTTGAGATAAAAAGCCGTTATCCCGTCACCAGGAAGCGCCATAGACATACCCTTTTCACAAAAAAGATCTTACGCCAGGATGTTGGACCTACCGTTCAGCCGAGAGGTTACCGTTCCGTCTATCGAGGCTGCTCTACCGCCCTTCGAGAGACAGCTGGAGAACTCGCTGCAATTCATGGTGATGCATCGCTTCCTCGAATCTGACATGCACAGAATATTCATTTTCCATGGCATGATAGCCTCTTACGGCCACGATAACGCCCTGACGACCGGCAGCATGCTCTGCAATCTCACTGCCAGGCAGGAGAACCCGGACACCTCGCCCAAGCAATAACCGGGCATTTTCTTTTTTGGATATACGGATAAAAAAGGAGACACCTCCTGCCGAAACATCCGAAAGATCACCTTTGGTGCTCACTCCGGTGTTCTGCTTCTCGTCGTTCAGAAGGATAGCCGTGATTCTGCCGTTGATCTTTGTTCGTTTGAATCTCCGGCGATCCTTCTCGGATCTCTTGAAAAAATTCTCAACACGCTCAAAGTTGCGGCAAAAATCATTCAGTTTTGACTCTAGTGTTGGATATTCATCCTTCCAACGCTCAAGGTTTTCAAGACGTAATGCGGAAATTTCTGAAGAGCCAAGGCTTGCAGCCGAAATAGTCCAGACCGATGCATCAAAAAAGGCCCCCGCCCCCAGAACCTCACCCTGGATCATGGTCTTCACCAGGACATCACTCCCTTCCTCTCGGAAAAAGAGCTTAACCTTGCCGGAGTTGATGAAAAACAGCGAGGTCTGCAATGCCCCCTGGTTTACAATAATCTCCTCATTCTCATACCGCCGATGTTCAAAACAATGGTAGAGAGTACTGAACTCGTCTGTCGTGAGAATATCGTAGAGCCCCATCCAAATCTCAAGATGTCCCTTGTCAATTGCCGCCCTCTTTTCTTCCTCAATGAGTTCAGCAGCCCTGATTATCTCGCTCAGCGCCATTGCATCGATCTCGATCAGCCAGTCACGCAGTTGCTCCGCCTGATTGAATTTGCGCAACCTGGCCGTCCGACCGATGAGCTCCAAAACCAGTTTTTTGGCGGAGTCCACCTTCCCTTGGGCAAGAAAGGTCCGGACAGCCTGTTCCTCCGGTAGACTGGTTATACTCTTACTCTCAGACGGTATCTTCTGATTGGTCTGCACGGCCTTGCGGGTAGCTTCTTTGCGCAGTTGATTGGCCTGCACATGGCGCTTTTTGTCAGGCTTCTGCTCTGATTCAATCAAAGCCAAGGCCTCTTCGGCAGCGCTCCAGACATCTTGCCCGATTTTTTTCCCGGACCGTTTGCCTTTTAAGAGCAGGAATTTCTGCAGGCTCTCTAGAGCCGGCGGGAAAGGGCAACGCCCAAGAACCTGACAGATCTGCAAAAGAAGGGTATCTCGAATGTCCGGTGAAAAATGTTCCTGATCTCCGAGCAGACCAGCGAGAACCGTTGCCACCTCCTCATCGCAAAAGGGAATGAGTGCCTTGATAACATCCGGCTTCATTACTTCACTCGCTTTCTCAACCAATTGCACGAGTACCTGCTTCCTGTCCTTGCCGCTGATCTTATACAGGCAGATAAAGGCTTCTCTTTGCACCCGCAGATCATCATGGCTGAGAAACGGCATGACATTGACCACATGCTGTTCTCCACCTGTCTCCGCCAGCAGCTTGATGAGATTGCGTTTGCCATACCAGGGCATCGGTTCCGGCAGACGTCTTAGGAGGAAGGTCGGCAGTATCTGGCCGGCATACGTCAAAAGATCAATGATCTTGATACGATCTTCAGTCTTATCTGAAGCCTGCAGGGCGTCAAGCAGGAACCGGATAACAACCGCGCCCTGCATGATCAATCGCCGACTAATCAGTTCATTCGTCGGATTTTCAAGACATTCCCTGAGCAATTGCGGTAAGCTTGATTTATCAATGCCCTTATCCTGCACCCGACCAACCAGGGCCCTGACAGGAGGGGATTTTTTTAATATATCGATACGGATCTGATAGAAGGTCTCAAGAATCCTGTCACCTGTAGCAATATCACCTTTCGTCCAAGCCTGCGACATAATGGCCTGAAGAATATTGGCGATCTTTTCAAAAACGAAGTCTCCCGCATCGGCCTTGCGGAACCAGGAAAGCAGGGACTCCGAAACACTGGCCAGCATATCCCAGCGATTCGCAGCAACGAGATTTTCGCCGATGATCGCAAGGCTTCGGGCTATCCTGACCTGCGTTGCAGCATCACCGTCACGAAGTTGATCGTTGAGAATGATAAGGATGGCTGCAACGTCTTCCATTTTGCCATCGGCAATCATCTGCTGCAGCACACCGGGAATTCCCATGGCCAGTTCATCATTCTGCAGGGCACTGAGATTTCCCAGAAGAAGGGACTGCAGTCCTGTCTGAACTCTTTTAGCCTGCCGGTCCTTCTCGCCGGATTCCATGATGCTTTTAGCCTTTTCAAGGCCCAGAAAATGTCGCCCTTTACCGGTGCTAAGCAGTTTGGAGAGCGTCTTGCCCACCAATTGCACCTGTGGAGCGTTTCTGTCGCCGGTCAGACGCTGCCTGGTCGCCTGTTCCCTAAAAAAAGCCACAATACTGCCAAAAACGGCAGTATCAGCCTGACTCACAAGGGCATCAAAAAATAACGAACCGAATCCTTCGGGATAGTGCTGCACCAGCAGTACAGTCAGGGCTGACTCCTTGAGCCCACGAAGAAGCAGGGCAGCGGTATGCATCGCCACGATACGCAGATTTTTGGTTTCGATAAGTGCCTGGATATTCTCGAGCATCGTCGGAAAAACAGGAGAGACCGTCAGGCTTTTCTGACCTTGAACGTCAATGAGTATACGGGCAACGCCAGCGGCCAGCATCTCAACAGCCTTCTCCGGTTCCGCCAGCATGGCTCTCAGTTCATCGACAACCGGCTTGACCTGTTGCTCACCGCAGAGATAGGCAAGATACTCCTCCCGAACATGAGGAATCTGGACCGCTACCGCCGACGCCTCGTCTTCGACCGCATCCTGTTGTGCTGAAGTAAATTGATACTCTTCGGGGAAATATTCTTCGAGTTGTAGACTGGCGGCAAATTCCCGACCGCCACCCTCTCTCTTGATTTTTTCGACTCGGGCGGTGAACATGAAGAGGAGCTGGCCG
>JAUYSF010000093.1 GCA_030696435.1 Desulfoprunum sp.
AGAACAACAAACCGGGAAAAACCCTCAATCAAAATATCGAGTCCTTGGTATTCCTCAAAATTACCGGTATAGAGCAAAATTTTCTGGCCAAGTGGCGCCAGGTTTCGCTTCAATTCTTCGGGAGAATTACGGGGACACAGCTTGAGGACCTCGGTTACGGGAATATCCTCAATCTGCACAACGGGCAACCCTGGTGCCAAGAGTCGAACTTTTTCGGTAAGCGCGCGGCAAACAGCAATTGCCAGACTGGCCCGTCGGAGAAAAAAGCGCTCAATTGAGATGTATAATGCCTGAGGGACAAGTGAAAAAGGAAATTTAGCCGATTTCATCTGCTGCGACATGTCAGAATCCAGATCGACAATGTAGGGAATTTTCCGCAGCATACCAAGGATACCGGCAATAAATGCCCCCTCCTCTATTCCGTGAAGAGCTGAAAATTTGCGGATAAAGACAAGTTTGAGGGCAGAAAAAAACAAGCAGATATCCAACACAATTTTTACAGGCGAAAACCCAATACTTACCCCCTTAACGAAGGGCGGACAAAATGTTCTCGCTATTTCCACTCCTTCAAGATGTATCTGTTCCCCAAAGGGATACACCAGCAGCGTTGGAGCGTACCCACCCTCAACTAGGGCCTGAGCAACAGCCCGGACATTAATCGGCGTGCCCCGTTGCGTGAAAAAAGGTTGGGGTGCAATAAGGAGGATCTCTTTTTTGTTGGTCATTTTCAGTAATTTCAGGTTAACCCAGGTTTAACAACCAAGGATATATTTCATATAAATACGGCACGTTCCAGGTTGTAAACATTTCAGGTCGACAAGCATGGTAGAATTTGTAGACAGATGTGTCGAACCTTGGCAGAAAAACAAAAACGGCAAGTGATTGTAATATTAATTAAATCACTTGCCGAATATGTTTCTGACGGAGGAAGCCGGAACCGAAACAGTAACTCCAGGAACTTTTAATGTATAATAATAAAGCATTAACTGGATACATTCTGACCTACCGACCGCCTACCGATTCTTCACCTTGAATCAAATGTAACTCATTATTCCTACGATAATTTTTTTGGCCTGTCCATATGTAAATCTCTTTGCATCGAATTTCCGTAGATAGTCAAAAATTATCTACACGCGGGGACATAAGAGTAGATCATCGGCCTCCTCAATAAATGCACGGGAACAGTTATCGAACCCTATTGATGACGAATGACTTGAGTACAGGGAGCCTTTCATCATCGATAATATCCTGGTGATCCCCTTGCCACGGAGCACTGCCTGCTGCCAAATTTTAGCATGCAATGCACCATTTCCCCGGCAATAATCGTCAATTTATGTGATGCGCCTTGCAGAATTCCGATTCGGTGTCGTTGCTGGATAGAGGCACAAAAAAATTGCAAAATCAGGCATGAATGAGTAATCATCACCAATTCGAGGCTAGGTCAACACCGCAGCCCATCGCGACTCTTCCATGGGCAATAGCCGGATTCGCCTTCGCCTCTTCGCCTGCCGCCTGGCGTTATATTCTCCAGGCGCTTTGTTTTACCATCTTTGCAGCCAGCCAACCCAGGACATACGTAACCAATTTAAATATATAACAACCCATCTGTCTCGTGCCGCGACATTTTCAGCATCTTCCCATGCAAGCCTCTCCCCTCGCCACCGCTCACCATTACCGCCCGGACATCGACGGCCTGCGTGCCATTGCTGTTTCTTTAGTATTGGTATTTCACGCTTTCCCTGAACGTCTACCCGGTGGGTTTGTTGGGGTGGATGTGTTTTTTGTGATTTCAGGGTATCTGATTTCTGGGTTGATCTTTGCCGATCTCAGGAAAGAGCGGTTCAGTTTTTTGGATTTTTATGGGCGGCGGATTCGGCGGATTTTTCCGGCGTTGATTCTGGTTTTGACGGTTTCTTTCCTGTTGGGTTGGTTTCTGTTGTTGCCGGATGAGTACTCTGAGTTGGGCAAACATGTGGCCGGCGGGGCGGGATTTGTTTCCAATTTCGTCTTGCTGGGTGAATCCGGCTACTTCGACAGCGCGGCGGAGTTGAAGCCGCTGTTGCATCTTTGGTCGCTGGGAATTGAGGAACAGTTTTATTTTGTCTGGCCCCTACTGCTCTATTTTGCCTGGGGCAGGCGACGGTGGGCACCGCTGGGCTTGATTCTGCTGTTGCTGGTGGGTTCGTTTGCGCTGAATATCGACCGGGTGCACGACCAGGCCACCAGCACCTATTACCTCCCTTTTACCCGTTTCTGGGAGTTGATGATTGGCTGCACCTTGGCGTATATAAGCCCATTGGCCCGTGAGCGCCAATGGTTTGCCTTTGGCAGACCGCAAGCCCTGGTGCGGCTGCGCAACGGTGCAGCTTTGGCGGGTCTGGCAGCGATTGTGGTTGCAGCCATTCTCATCGACAAGGAGCAGGCATTTCCAGGATGGCGGGCGCTGTTGCCGACACTGGGGGCGTTTCTGCTCATTGCCGCCGGGCCGACTGCCTGGATCAACCGCATAGTGCTTGCCCATCCGCTCATGGTCTTTGTGGGACTCATCAGTTTCCCGCTCTATCTCTGGCACTGGCCGCTTCTCTCCTTTCCACGCATTACCAGTGTCGATCCCCCATCGCCCGAATTGCGCGCCGCCGCATTGGGATTAAGTGTTTTTCTGGCCTGGCTCACCTACCGATTGATCGAACGGCCCATCCGGTTTCACAGCAAGCAAGCGCAGGTTGTCCCTGTATTGGGTGGGCTCATGGCCTTGCTGGTGGTGGCGGGTTATGGCACCTATCTGGCCGACGGCATTGCCGCACGAATGAAGGATAAGGCCGAATACAGTGCTTTTTTCGGCTGGAATTATACCATAAGCCACAACCTTATGGTTGAGGACCGCCACGAGTGTAACTTTTATGACATTATCAACAGCAAGATAAAACCCGCTATCGACAGCAGTTGCTACACCCCCCATTCGGACAAGGTGGTGTTTTTGTGGGGAGACTCCCACGCCCAGCACCTCAATTACGGCCTCAAGCATTCACTGCCTGACGACGTTTCCCTGTTGCAGGTTGGCTCCTCCGGTTGTGCTCCATCGGTAGTGAATCACGACCACGACGCCCTTGGCACCTGCAACCGCGCCAACCGCTTTGCTTTGGAAAAGATTGCCGCCATCAAACCGGATACGGTTATTCTGGCCCAATCGCTCAACCACGAAGACAATGACTTTGACGGCTTGGCGACCGAGCTGAAAGAGGTGGGAGTAGACAATATCGTCCTTGTCGGCCCCGTGCCACAGTGGCAACCTTCTTTGTTCAAGCTCATTCTCAAAAATTACTGGGGTGCAGTTCCGCTTCGCCTGAATAACCACCAGAGACAATCGGTATTCAAAACCGACCAGCTCATGAAGGAGCGCTACGGCAATTCTCTCCAGATTACCTACATCTCCCTTGTCGACCGGCTCTGCAACGCCGACGGCTGTTTGACCTATCTGGACGGCAATCCGAAAGAGGGGCTCATTACCTATGACTACGGCCACTTTACGCTGCCGGCCTCCAGATATGTAGTGCAGAACTTCATCACCCCGGTGCTGGAACGGCAGATGGTCTCCAGCCATCAACCGATTCGCCCCTTTCCTGTTCTCAACGTCAACACCCAATCCCCTTACAGTCCAGCGCCCCACTGGCAAAGCAGTTACTCCCCATTTGACCGATTTTGCGAGGTTGCACATTACTGTGTTTCGGGATCGGCTCTACCTTTAGAAGGCACGATGGTCCCTTGATGGTATTTGAACGTACCGCCTAAAATATCGTCATTCTTGTCGGGATGACAATGGATTTTGCAGGCTCGTCATAGCTCTGCCGTTGCCTTGCGAAATGTCTTTTCGCCAGAGCAGATCAAGCAAGGCACTATGCACCAAACCAACAAAGCTTTGTAAGCGTCTAAGGAACCCCATCTACCGCTGAGTCAAGAGATATGCTTCACTATGCCGAAACATTTTCAAGGAGGCATGGATGAAGATCACAGAATTGACAAGGAAGCTGGACAAG
>JAUYSF010000119.1 GCA_030696435.1 Desulfoprunum sp.
GGCCGAGCCATGCAGGAGCATATCGCTTCCAGGCTCGTCCAGATTGGCTATTCTGTCAAAGAGATCAAACTGAGTAACAGCCTGCTGATCGAACCCCGTTCGGGAGAAACAATCCTCAGCCGCGACCTCAAAAAGCTCTCCCGGACCCAAAAGGCCCAGGCCATTCTCGTCGGCACCGTCTCCTATACCAACCGCACCATGTATATCTCCAGCCGCCTGATCGATCCGATCACGGCCAACGTCATTGCTTCCGATGACTACCGACTGTGCATGGACGACCATATCCTGGCCATGTTCGGCCTGGCGCGCGGCGAAAAAGATGAGATGATCCAAGAGCCCAAGCAGCCCTTCGCCGTGTCTTTCTGATTCCATTTTTTAATCGAGATGGAATAAGAGGAGGGCTGGCGTCATACCCCTCATGCCATGATCGCCGGTTGAATCCACCGCCACTCCCATCGTCCGCTCGTTCTTCCTGCTGGACATTTCCGCCTGTCTTTGCTCTAATACGCGGGATTTCAGCGTGATTCCGATCTCCTGCAGCCCACGGCAAAGCCTGTTTTTTTTAAGCCAGATATTTTCGAGCCCATGACATTTTCCCTTCCTTCACTGTACCTGTTTCCGCTTCTAGCACTGGTGTCACTCTGTTTCCCCTCTCGGGCCGAGGCCATGACAGAGACCCCGTTCAGCCCGAATTCGCTGGAAGTCCGCGAGCGTATCGCCCCGGAACTTGAGAGGATCATGGCAGAAAAAGGCCTGAGCCTGGGAGCACCTCTTTTCATCCGTATCTTCAAAGAATCGGACGAACTCGAGATCTGGGTGATGAAAGGAAACACTTTCAGGCTGTTTAAGACCTATACAATCTGCGATTATTCGGGATCCCTCGGCCCAAAAGAGAGGGAAGGAGACAAGCAGAGTCCGGAAGGCTTCTACCACGTCGGGGTTTCCCAGCTCAACCCGTGGAGTAAATTCCATCTCGCCTTTGATCTCGGCTACCCCAATGACTACGACCGGGCCTGCGGACGAACAGGGAAATCCCTGATGGTCCATGGCCGCTGTTCCTCCGTGGGTTGTTTCGCCATGACTGATTACCGAATGGAACAGATCTACACCCTGGCCGATGCCGCCCTGGCCCATGGCCAAGGGTCCTTTGCCGTCCATATCTTCCCTTTCAGGATGACCGAAGAAAACATGAAACGGCATACGAAGAGTGAATGGCTGGCATTTTGGCGGAATCTGCAAGAGGGCTATGACCTCTTCGAACAGACCTCCACCCCGCCCCAGGTCACCGTAAACAACAATCGCTATATCTTCAACCCGGCAACAATCCAGCTTGCCAGACATCCTTAGGAAGGCCCCATGGAACGCCAAAACCAGCGCAACAGGATCAGGATCCAATTCGAGACCTCCGTCTCTCTGCAGATTCAGGACAAAAACATCGTCGCAGACGCCTCTTCACGAGACATCAGCCTGGATGGCATCTTTATCAGGACCAGCGAGACGATACCGATAAACTGCATCTGCGAGGTGGGCATCACCATCACCGGCGCCTCAAGCACACTGATGCTCAGGATCAAGGGCAGAACGATCCGACAGGATTCTGCCGGCGTGGCGGTACGATTCACCGAGTTTGAACTGGACAGCTATCTGCATCTGAAAAATATCGTGCTCTACAATCAGATTCCCGATTCACAGAAATAAGCCCTTCCGTTTTCTCACTTTTTCTCCAACCCCTGGCGGTCGAGGATATGGATGCGCCGACCGACCACCTCGATCAGGCCTTCTTCGTTCATTTTGGCAAAGATCCGTGAAAGTGTCTCCGGGATGGTACCCAGCAGACTTGCCAACTGGCCCTTGGAAATCTCCAGATCGACGCTGTCCTCCCGCCCCTGTTCCTCCAGGAGATAGAGGAGATAGCCCGCCAGACGGGCCGGGACCTCTTTCAGCGACAGACTCTCGATCTGGCTGGCAAACCTGCGCAGACGCATGGAGAGGACGGCCAGCATGTTCAGGGCAATGGACGGGGTTTTCATGACCAGTTCGACAAAGCGTTCTCTCGGGAAGAACAATACCGTGCTTTTGACCAGGGCCTCGGCGGTTGCCGGAAAGGGCTGACCATGAAAAACAGGGACCTCGCCAAAAGGCTCACCCTCTCCGAAGATATGCAGGATATGCTCCTTGCCGTTCAGCGACATCTTAAAGATCTTTACCCGGCCCTCACTCACCATATAAAAGCCATTTCCCGCATCGCCCTCAAAGAAGATATTCTCACCGCGCTGATACTTCTTGGCAATGACAATAGCCATGATTTCATCTATCTCCTGCACAGGAAGCCCTTGAAAAAGAGCACTCGCCTCTATAACTTCACGTATTTTCATTGTTATCCCTCGTAGATGTCTTCTCTACCAAAAAAGTCTATCTGCCGCTTTATTCCATTTCCAAATCAAGATGAGAACGCGAAGGCAAGCGAGCAGCCGATAATGAAGCTTGATTTGAAATTGGAATTACGCCTCAATTGCACTCATAAATACCAGAAAAACTTTCCCACCTGCACAAGATAGAGGAGGTGAGGAATTTCTTATTTTATTTTATACTCACAGCACAGTCTTCTTGTCGCCTCCTTTTCGTCCTGCAAGACGGCCGACATCTCCTTTCCAGGTCAAGACATGGAAAGGGTGTTTTTTCTTAATTGAGTAGAGATCCAGGACATGCAGTCTTATCGCAAGATACTCCATATCGACATGGATGCTTTTTTCGCTTCCGTCGAACAACTCGACAACCCGGAATTGCGGGGCAAGGCCGTCATAGTCGGCGGCAATCCGCAAAGCCGTGGCGTGGTGGCGGCCTGCTCCTATGAGGCCAGGCGGTTCGGTATTCACTCGGCCATGCCGAGTGCCAGGGCGGCCGGCCTCTGTCCTGCCGCAATCTTTATCCGACCAAGAATGGCCAGATATAAGGAGATTTCCGAGCGGATCATGGAGATTTTCAGGCGTTATTCCGATCTGGTGGAACCCCTGTCTCTCGATGAGGCCTTTCTCGATGTGAGCGGCTGCCGGCAGAACAAAGGCTCAGCCACCCTGATCGCCCAGGACATCCGTGGGCAGATCCACCG
>JAUYSF010000122.1 GCA_030696435.1 Desulfoprunum sp.
AACCCCCAGCATATTCAAGGCATCATCTGCGACCTTTGCATCTACAACCCTGTGTCGCCCGACCTCGGCAAAGTCACGCACTCGCCGCAACAGCCTGTTGGCGATACGCGGGGTGCCGCGAGATCGACGGCCCAGTTCCAATGCACCCGACGGGTCAACCTGCATCCCGAGAAGGGCTGCGGAGCGTAAAACGATGGTCACCAGTTCTTCCGGTGAATAGAATTCCAAGCGCAGTACCACCCCGAAGCGATCTCGTAGGGGCGGGGTGAGCAGGCCGGTGCGGGTGGTTGCGCCCACCAGAGTGAAGCGGGGCAGATCCATCTTCACCGATCTGGCGCCCGGTCCCTGACCGATGATAAGGTCAAGCTGATAATCCTCCATGGCCGGATACAGAATCTCTTCGACCACATGGTTGAGGCGATGGATCTCGTCGATAAACAGGACATCCCCTTCCTGCAGACTGGTGAGAATCGCCGCCAGATCGCCCTGTTTTTCAATAACCGGTCCCGACGTCACCTTGATGCCGGCACCCATTTCGTTAGCGATGATGTAGGAAAGCGTCGTCTTGCCAAGCCCCGGGAATCCGTGAAAGAGCACATGATCGAGTGGTTCCCCTCGCCCCTTGGCAGCCCGGATGAAGATATCGAGACTGCGGCGCACCTGCTCCTGACCGATATACTCGGCAAGCCTCTGGGGCCGCAGGGCATGGTCGTTGACCGGCTCCCTGATTATCAATTCAGGGTTGACCAGCCTCTCGTCGACACCAATGTCTTCTTCTCTGTTCATGCCAGCGCCCTCAGGGCCTCTCTGATCATTTCCTCAACCTTTAAAAGGCTGAAGGCCTCATCACCCAGACGTTTCTTCACGGCCGTCAGGGCCTGGCGGGCAACCGGATCGGCATAACCGAGATTGCCCAGGGCCGACAGGGTATCATAGACGACCGAACCCGGCATGGTCACGGGACCGAGGGTCGGCCTGCCGATCACCGTCTCCGAGCTCAGCGCCCCCACTTTTTCCTTCAAATCGACACAGATCCTCTCGGCAGTCCTCTTGCCAATACCGGGCAGGCAGGTTAGTCGCTTGATATCACCCTCGCCAATTGCCCGACAAAGATCGTTGACCCGCATCCCGGAGAGTGTGGCCAGGGCCAGTTTGGGGCCAATCCCCGGGACCGTTTTCAACACGAGGAACAGCTCTTTCTCCTGTTCTTCGAGAAAGCCAAAGAGTACCAGGGCGTCTTCACGCACATGCATGTGGATATAGAGGAAGGCATCCTCGCCCTTGTCGGGCAGACGGGCGATACCATCGGTTGACAAAAAAACCTCATAACCGACACCCGACACATCGAGAACCACCCTGTCGGTGCCCTTCTGGAAAATCTTCCCTGAGAGTGCTGCAATCATATCGACCTATGCCGTTATCAAAATTGATGGCGTCGTAAAAAGCCCGATCTCCTTCGTTGTAGGTTTTTGGCAGGCCCTCGACATACTATGTGTATTGTCGAGGGCCTGCCAAAAACGCTACGCCTTGTATATCGAACTTTTTATCTAGCCATCTGTGATCTTTGTGGCGACTTTTTACGAGTTTATCAAAATTAATCGGACCAGAGAAATACCCAGAACGGCATAAGGAGCCGTAAACGAAATTCGGAGATGAATGATCATTTCGTAACGGCTCCTAAATCCGGAACTGGTTAGCGTGACAGATGGCGACCGCCAGGGCGTCGGCGGCATCGGGGCTGGGCGAGGCCGACAGGCCGAGCAGCACTCTGATCATGTGCTGGACCTGACTTTTCTCCGCCTGCCCATAGCCCACCACCGCCTGTTTGACCAAGCGCGGGCTGTAATCAAAGACCTCCAGGCCATTCTGCGTGGCGGCGACCACGGCGACCCCCCGGGCGTGCCCGAGCTTGAGGGCCGAACGGGGATTCGTGGCCAAAAAGACATCTTCTACGGCCGCAACAACTGGCAGATGGAGCTGGATCACCTCGTTTATTCCTTCGAAGATCTCGTTGAGTCGGTGGGCAAAGGGGAACTTCTGGTTGGTCTTGATCGTGCCGCAGGCGACATAGCGCAGACGCCCACGGTCGATCTCAATCACCCCGTAACCGGTGATCCGGGAGCCCGGATCAATCCCGAGAATACGTTCCATGCTCAGGCCGGCCGGTCAGACCAGAATGAAGGCTTCCTCGGGAACCGGGCGCGTTCAGGCTCCAGCACTTAGGAAAGCTGCTCCATAAGATCGTCGTCGATATCGAAATTGGCGTTGACGTTCTGCACGTCATCATGGTCTTCAAGATTTTCAAGGAGTTTCAGAAGATTACGGGCAATTTTCTCGTCGGTGACCTCCACCATATTCTGGGGGATCCGGGTGACTGAGGCTTCGAGAATTTTAACCCCGGCCTCTTCCAGAGCAGTACGCACGCCATCGAAATCCTCCGAGGCGGTAAAAACCTGGAACTCGCCTTCCTCCTCGACCACATCCTCTGCCCCCGACTCAAGGGCCAAGTCCATCAGTTTTTCTTCCGACATCCCCTTCTTGTCGACCTGGATAAGACCTTTTTTGGCAAACATCCAGGCGACACAGCCGGATTCGCCGAGATTGCCGTTGCTCTTGGCGAAAAAATGGCGAACATCGGCTACCGTGCGATTGCGGTTATCGGTCATACAATCGACCAAAACAGCCACCCCGCCGGGACCATATCCTTCGTAGAGGATCTCGTCGTAGATCTCGCCTGCGATCTCGCCGGTCCCCTTCTTGATGGCCCTGGTGATGTTGTCTTTGGGCATATTTTCGGCCTTGGCCGTGTTGATGGCCGCCCGCAACCGGGAATTTCCCTCGGGATCCCCGCCGCCACTCCTGGCCGCCACGGTAATTTCCTTGATCAGCCGGGTGAACACCTGTCCCCGTTTTGAATCAATTGCCCCTTTTTTCCTCTTAATTGTCGACCACTTGGAATGTCCTGACATATCTCTTCCTGTTATTCAATACGTTCAAACCGAAAGGCCTCCGCCCTCAGTCGTTGTCTCCTGTTTCTCTCGCCAGCTCCAGTCCAGTTGCTGTATCCGGAGCCGGCAGCACAGGTTTTCTATAGCCCATCCCCAGCACAAAGACCTCACGGCTCTCGGTCCGTGAACTCTTGGGCTTGAGAACCTTGGCCATCTCAAAACGCTCTTTGACATCCTCAAAAAAAGCCGGGAAATCCTCACCCTGAAAGACCTTGCAGATATAATGGCCTTTTTCGAAAAGCAGGATCTCGGCCAGCGCCAGGGTCTTGCGCACCAGACTGATGGAATGCTGGGAGTCGGCCCAGCGATTGCCGGTAGTCTTCGGTGCCAGGTCCGAGATCAGGACCTTGAAGGCCGGGCGAATCCTACGCAGCAGCGGTATCAACTCCGGCTCCATGATATCCTGACAAAGCCAGTGGATGGGCGCACTCTCGGCCCTGGGCGCCTCTTCCGCCTGCTGCAGATCGACACCAACGACAATGCCCTTGGGTCCAACCACCTCACCGGCAAAGAGCGACCAACTCCCCGGATAGCACCCGAGATCGAGAACACTATCACCCCGATGAAGGAATTTGTATTTCTGCTGAACCTCTTCCAGCTTGTAGACCGATCTGGCCGGATACTTGTCCTTTTTGGCCTTATTAAAGTAATAATCCCGAACTTTACGCACGTTTTAGCCCATTTAGTTTTCTTTGACAAGACGAAATCAAAATGATCCGTCCTGATCAAAAGGAAGATTTTTGCCCTCTGAAGGCCTGTCGCGCAGGAAAGCAGCGACCCAGTCCATCGCCTCAGCGCGGTTGTTGATCCTGCCTTCAACCCTGAGAGCCTCAAGCTCTTTAAGTATGACCGCAAAGATCGGTCCCGATTGCAGACCAAATCCAGCGATCAGGTCCCGCCCCGAGAGCAAGGGCGGACCACCGAGCACCGGCCGGATATCCTTCTCGTATGCCCTGAGAACAAGGCACAGCAGATCAGCCAGCTCAGTCTCCATATCCGTTGGTTTCTTTTCGCCCTTGCTGGCCAGACTGTCGGCCATCGCCAACAGGAAGAGCCCGCAGAGTTCTCCCCCTGCTCGCTTGCAAAGCTTGAGGATCGATCGCTTGCTGAGAGGCTCAGTCCGCCGTACATTACAGAGATGAAAGGGATGCATATGCATGGCGATGAGGCCACCTGTACGTGCCCGGTCCTCATTACTCCATTTCAGCCGCTCTGCAAAGCCCTGAAAGAGCCTGCTGCCGGCCTCGTCATGACCATAGAAGGTCACCCTATCCTCCCGCTCGACCTGAACTTCCCGCGTTCCCGGCTTGCCGATATCATGCAGAAGGGCCGCCCATTTCAGGCAGCGCCGAACCTCTGTCTTCTGCAAATAACCAAGCAGCGCCTCACCGGAACCGGGATAATACCGGGCCGGCTGTTCGATTATAGCCTCGATTCGCTCCAGGGCTAAAAAAGAGTGATGAAAGACATCGAGATGATGAAATTCAGGCTGTTCCACTCCCAGCCCTTTATACAGTTCCGGCACGATCCAGCCCAGAAGCCCCGTCCTGTGCATGGTCTGCAGAGTGCGGAAGGCTCTGGCCGATGCCATGATCAAATCAAACTCATGGTTGATTCGTTCAGCGGCTGCCCGCCCAATGAGCGAGGCATCCCGTACTATCTCGGCCAGGGTTTCCTCGCTGAGGCCAAAACCGAGCGTTGCCGAGAGGCGAAAGCCCCGCAGCATGCGCAGGGGATCAGCACTAAAGGCAGCTGGGCAGCTGCGCAGGATGCCCTGTTCAAGATCAC
>JAUYSF010000131.1 GCA_030696435.1 Desulfoprunum sp.
ACTGGGCAACCGGCATCAGTTCCACGGCGGTAATGCCCAGATCGCAGAGATAATCGAGAAGGGTGATCACTCCATCAAAGGTGCCGGACGGGGTGAAGGTTCCCACGTGCAGTTCGTAGACGATGTAGTCAGAGAGCGGGATGCCGGTCCAGTCGCTATCACTCCAGGTAGAGCGATTCCCAGCGACCACCTGGGACGGTCCATGCACCCCTTCCGGCTGGAAGCGTGAGGCCGGGTCGGGCCGGGCAGTCTCCCCATCCAGCAGGTAGAGATAGCGTTCGCCCTCACCAATACCCGCGACAGTCCCGCTGAAATAACCATTCCCTTCAGCGGCCAGCGCTACGGGATTCCCTCCCCGATGCGGCAGAACAACCGACAACGCGTGAACCCGTGGCGCCCAGACCCGAAAACGGACCGTGCCGTCCCGCAGCAGGGTTGCGCCGAGATTGAGCTGCCAGTCTCCACCTGTCGTATTTGAACACGCACATTTTTCAGTCATGTCTCTCCTGACGTCTGAGCTACGGTCTCCGTGATCACAACTCCAGAAACCAGCCGGCCCCTGCCAAAGTTGTTGCAAATCCCCTTCTCTTGCTCGCAGTTTGTGCAACTAGCCAGGTCAAGTTTGATATGAATATCTTGCAACAATTCAGTTCGCTGTCATTGAATCCATCGGGATCGAAATCGCTATCGCTATCGAAATCGGATTAAGTCTTCCGGAGCAGTGAATTCTGAGGTCACAGTCGCACTTACCCTGAAACTGCTATGATTTTTGCGAACTTGATTCGATTTCGATCCCGATTTCGATAGCGATTTTATTCAGCTGAATAGTTATGAATATCTTGCAACAATAGATCTGGAATCGCAAGTTCTTTCCTGGCAGACTAAAACCTCCGAATTCTTGCCGGAGTCCTTTGTCTGCCAAGGCCGAATGGCTGTCCTCTCAAGCCATTATTTCCAATAGAGCCTTGGCCGCCGGCTCGGAGGAGGCAGGGTTTTGTCCGGTGATCAACAGACCATCGGTCACGACATGGGCCTGCCAGTCCGCCAGCTTCGAATATCTGGCACCATTGTCCCTGAGCATGTCCTCGACCAGGAAGGGCACAATCTCGGTCAGTCCACCCGCTAGTTCCTCGGTGTTGGCAAAGCCGGTAACCGCCCTGCCCTGCACCACGGGAGTACCGTCGGGTTTCTTGGGATAGCGCAGCACGCCTGGCGCATGGCAAACGGCGGCAACCGGTTTGCCTGCGGCAAGCATCGTTTCGATCAGGGCGATGGACGATGCATCTTCGACCAGATCCCACAGGGGGCCATGGCCACCGGCATAAAACACCGCATCAAAATCGCCTGGCAAAACCTCGGCCAGTTTGAGAGTACGGGCAAGAACGGCCTGTGCGGCGGCATCTGCCTTGAAACGGCGAGTCGATTCGGTTTGGGAAGCAGGATCGTCACTCTTGGGATCGAGCGGCGGCTGGCCGCCAAGCGGCGAAGCCAGGGTGATTTTCACACCTGCGTCCTTGAAAACGTAGTAGGGCGCGGCGAATTCTTCCAGCCAGAAGCCGGTTTTTTCGCCCGTATTGCCGAGCTTATCGTGTGATGTCAGAATCAGAAGTATGTTCACGACTGTTCTCCTGTTTTTAAGTAGGTTAGTCGCCTGCGACGTGAATAAAAATGTGTGGTGGCTCATGGTTCGACAACCCACCACCGCTGAAATGACGGGTTTGGCTTGTACTTTAACCAAGAATCTCCGAGGATGATCCGACTCACGTCAGTCCGCTTGCCGAAAAAGCAAAGCCTGCAGGGAAATTCCCTGCAGGCGGCTGAACGTTGTACACGTTCGACGACTTATTTATTCTCGGTCGTCGTGGTGGTGGTGGTATTCTTTTGGATCGTGTTCCCATCGGTCGTCGTCGTAGTCTTCCGAACTACCACTCTGGTAGCAGTCATGTTATCGCCTTCAGTGGTGTAATAAACCGTCACAGGCAGACCGGACTTCACGGTCTCCATGGAGACGGGCGCACCAGCCTCGTCAACATATGTTGTACTCTTGGTGTAGGTATAGTTCATCGGAGACGAGCTGGTTTCCGACCGAATCACCAGGGTGTCGGGATTAATCTCGCTGATCGTCCCCGCGGTTTCTGTCGTTTCCGTATTGACAGTCACCTGTTGTTGGGCAAATACCGCACAAGGCATAGCCAGAACGGTCCAAGCAAATACAACTGACATAATTTTTTTCATGATAATCTCCTTCGGCTAAAATTAATAAACGTTTGAAGTAAAACAACATTTTCCTTACCACACCACCCTCTGCGATGGAACGAAAGGGCGCTTCACATAGCTGAACAAGCGATCCAATCCTCACCTCATGGTATATTTCGGCAGTTCACAGACGTATTTCCGGCAAACTGCCAAACCTTGAACTGATCTCATCAACTATTTGATTTCAGTCGTCGTGGTGGTGGTCCGCCGCTGCTCTTGGGTTGCGGGCACTTCCGTGGTCGTCGTGGTTTTCTTGATCACTTCTTCCGTAGTTTGCTGTGGTGGCGCCGACGCACAGGCCGCCATGGTTGCAACCAGCATAAGTAGGCCCAAATATGGGATAAAAATAATTTTCTTGTTCATAGCAGCAATCCTCTCCACAAGTTTGTGGCGTAATAGTTGAATGAAGATTCAAACAGAGCGATAGGCTCATCAGTCATCTTGAGAAACGTTTCCTGTTCAGCATTTTCTATATTCCAATTTTTGTGCCAGGTTTCTTCTGCATAACATCACACCTCCCATCACCCTGGTTTTTAAAGAATATTAGTTTGCAATACACCTACAGAGCTGTCATGAGCACCCCGGCAAAATGGGGTCATATTTAA
>JAUYSF010000163.1 GCA_030696435.1 Desulfoprunum sp.
CAGGTCATCCTGATCGACAATGCCAAGGCCTACCAGGGACAGAATATGGTGAGCGGCGAAAAAATCATCTATTATCTCGATGAGGGGCGTTCGGAGGTGGTCGGAAAGCGCACATCAGCCACCGTTGGCGGGGCAAACCAGAAAGAGAACAAGCCATCGCGCGTCAACATGACCATAATCCAGAAATAATGCGCACTCCAGCCTCCTCAACCTCTACCCTCTAGATCCCCATGTCCCTGCTGGAAACAAAGAATATCGTCAAACGCTACGGCAAGCGCACCGTCGTTGACGGCGTCAATCTGCAGGTCAACACTGGAGTTGTGGTCGGTCTTCTCGGTCCGAATGGCGCCGGAAAAACTACCTCATTCTACTCGATTGCCGGCTTTATCAGACCCACCGAAGGCCATGTTCTCCTGGACGGCGAGACCATCACCAATCTACCGATCCATAAAAGAGCCCTGAAGGGAATTTCCTATCTGGCCCAGGAACCTTCGGTGTTCAAGAAACTGACTGTCGAAGAAAATGTCCGGATCATCCTCGAACCCCTCGGTTTGAGCAAAAACGAGATCAACAATCGGATTGACGAACTCATGGCAGATTTGGGCATCGAGTACTTGCGCGACAACAAAGGCTACTCCCTCTCGGGCGGAGAACGGCGACGGGTTGAGATCATGCGCTCCCTCTCCACCCGACCGCGCTTTATCCTCCTTGACGAACCCTTTGCCGGCATCGACCCTCTGGCTGTTATCGAACTGCAGAAGATCATCTATAATCTCAAAAACAAGGGTTTGGGAGTTCTGATCTCCGACCATAACGTTCGAGAAACACTACAGGTCTGCGATTTTGCCTATATCATGAACGCCGGCCAGATCCTGACAAGTGGCGTGGCCGACGACATCATCGAAAGTGAAGTAGCCCGAAAGATGTATCTCGGCGAAAATTTCAGCATGTAACTGCCATGGCCCTGGAACTCCGACAACAGCTCAAGCTTACCCAGAAACTGGTGATGACACCCCAGTTGCGCCAGGCCATCAGGCTCCTGCAGTTGAACAGGCTGGAACTGTCAAACGCCCTGCAGGCCGAACTGGAGGAGAACCCGGCCCTGGAAGAGGATCTTCCGGTGAGCGAGAGCATTCTTGAGCATCCTCAGATGCTCTCTTCAACGGTGGAAAACCTGGAAGCAGGCAGAGAGCAGGATTACACGGAACGGATCTCAATCTCGGACAACATTTCCGAGATCAACTGGGAGGACTACGCCAATAATTTCGACAGCAATTTCTCCTTTGCCCACGAGACACCAGCCGCGGACGCCCCTTCTCAATTTGATTTTATCTCTGAAAAACCAGGACTTTCTGCCTATCTCAATTGGCAGTTGGTGCACGAGGAACTTGACGCCAAGGAATGGGAAATCGCCCTGTTCGTGGTTGGGAACCTCAACAGATATGGCTTTCTCGAGATTGGCATCGAAGAGATCATGACAGAGACCGGCTGCACCCATGACGATGCCGAATATATTCTCGAGGTCATCCAGGAGCTTGACCCGCCCGGAATAGCTGCCAGAAATGTCACGGAATCACTGCTCCTGCAACTCGAGCGCCTGGGCCTTGCCAATTCGCTCTCGGCCGAGATTATCCGGGAGCATCTTCCTCTCCTGGAGACCCGAAACTACAAGGCCCTGATGAAGGCCACCGGCCGGAAAAAATCCGAGATCATCAAGGCCATCGACTGCATCACCTCGGAACTCACGCCCTATCCGGGCTTGCCGTTTTCTCAAGAAGCCACCAACTATATCGTTCCTGACGTCTATGTCATCAAGGTCGATGATGAATATATCATCCGCTTAAACGATGATGATCTGCCCCGCCTCAAACTCTCCTCACACTATCAGGAGCTTTTGAAAGAAGGCAAAAGCCTGCAGAAGGAATCACGGCAATATATCAACGACAAATTGAAAAACGCAGAATGGTTCATCAAATCGATTCACCAGCGGCAACGGACCATCTATAAGGTTATGGAAAGTCTCCTCAAATTCCAGCACGAGTTTTTCGAGCACGGCCCAGGCCATCTGAAGCCCCTTATTCTCCGGAATGTCGCTGAAGACATCGAAATGCATGAATCGACGATCAGCCGGGTCACCTCGAATAAATACGTTCATACCCCGCAAGGGATCTATGAACTGAAGTTCTTTTTCTCTACGGCCATCCCCCGGGACGGTTGCGAGGATTTGGCTTCGGAATCCATCAGGAATACTATTCTCAAGATGATCCATGAGGAAGACAAGTCAAAACCGCTCAGCGATAACACCATCTCCGAGATGCTGGCGGCACAGAATATTCAGATCGCCCGACGCACAGTGGCTAAATATCGAGAACAACTGAAAATTCTTCCAGTAAAACACCGCCGCCACAACAGATAAGCTCCGAAGTTTAGCTTTCATTTCCACCTTCCTTTTCGCCCACAATGGGTTGCCTCGGATGAGAATTATCCTTTCTCTCTCTCCTTTTGCCGGCTATACTTTCAGAAATGAAATTACTTCAGCTTAGGACAAACTCTTCATGCTCTCAAAACCTCAGACTTCCAGCTCTTTTGTGTTCCTTTTCGTTATTCTTGTTCTGACTTTGCCCCTAACCTCGTGTTCACGGTTCATCACCGGCACAATCATCGAGCCGACAGTCGACAATCTCCAAAAGCAAACAGACCTCGATCTGGTCTGTGAGGGTGCGCCCGCCTACCTGCTGATGATCGACAGCATGATCGCCTCCGAACCAGACGACACTGCCCTCCTGCGGATCGGCTCCCAGACCTATGCGGCCTACACCAACGCCTTGACAGAATGTGGAGCCCCGGCAAAGAGAGTTCGGACCATCGCGGACAAGGCCAAACTCTACGGCACCACCCTCATCAGCCATCTGCTGCCCAGTGTTGCTAGGGCAAATCAGGACGAACTGGACCGAGAACTGACCCACACCGGAAAAAATGATGTTCCCTCACTCTTCTGGGGAACATTGGCTTGGCTTTCCTGGATTCAACAGCAGCAAGGTGCACCGGCAGCAATGGCCGATCTGGTTATGGTAGAAAAAATCATGACTCGTCTGCTCGAACTGGATGAAACATACCAGGCCGGTACCATCCATCTCTTCTTCGGCGGACTCCAGGCCACCAGGCCAGCGATGATCGGTGGTAATCCGCAACACAGCCAACAGCATTTTGAACGGGCACTCGAAATCTCCAAACACCAGTTCCTGCTTATCCAGACAACCTATGCCGAAACCTACGCCCGAAACACCCTGAATAAACAACTGCACGACAGTTTACTCAAGGAAGTGCTCGATTTTCCCTTGAAATCTGCACCTCAATTTGCCCTCAGCAATGTAATCGCCCAAAAAAAAGCGGCCCGACTTCTTGAGGAAGATTATTTCGCCGAATAGTGCTACATTCAATTTACTTGAGCATCGCATCCACCGACGACGAATCCCTCTGCCGGAGACCTTATGAACCCTCTACGCTGTCTTTTTTCGACACTCTTTTTGTTACTCCTGCTCACCTGCCAGACCGCCGAGGCAAAACCAAAATATCTTTTTAAAATCGGTAGCCTGGCCCCCGAAGGTTCTGTCTGGGTTCTACAGTTTCAGGAGTTTGCCAAGGAAGTTGAACAAAAGACCAAAGGTGAGGTGGGATTCCGGGTATATGCCGGGGGAATCATGGGTGATGACCAGGCCATGTACCGAAAGATGCGGGTCGGTCAATTGCAGGGTGGCGGCTTTACGATGACCGGTATCTCCCAGATCGTCCCCGATTTTCGGGTCATGGCCCTGCCATTTTTCCTCAAATCCTATGCCGAGGTCGACTTGGTAACCCAGGCCCTGCTGCCTCTCTTCAAACAGCGGTTCGCTGGTCAGGGTATGGAATTTATCGCCATGACCGAGGTCGGGTTCATCTATACCATGTCCACCATGCCGATCAGCACGATTGACGAATTGAAAGCCACCACCTGCTGGATCCCTGCAGGAGACCCGGTTTCTTCTACATTTCTGACGACCCTGGGCATCAGCCCTGTCCAGCTTTCCATACCGGATGTGCTTTCCTCCTTGCAGACCGGCCTGGTCAACACGGTCTTCAATTCGTTGTACGGCTCAATTGTCCTGCAGTGGTTTACCAAGGCCCGCTACGTCAATGACACCCCTTTCGCTTACGCCTACGGGGCCTTCCTCCTGGACGGCAAGGCTATGAAAAAACTGCCTAAGGAATATGCCGCTGCCATTCAGGAATCCGCCGACAAGCACTTCCCGGCACTTATCCAAAAAACACGGGAGAGCAACACCGAGTCCAAAGAGATTCTCGAAAAGCAGGGGGTACAGTTCACCCACTCCTCTGCAGAAACCGTCACCGAGTTGCAGAGTTACAGAGAAAAGACCGCCAAACAGATGGTGGGCGGTTCTTTTTCTAAGGAAATTTATGAGACCGCAACCGGACTCCTGGAAAAATACCGGGCGGCCCAGGCAGAAAATGTAACTCAATGAGCCAGGAGCCCCCCTCAAACAAGGAGGGTGTTTTGGCAAGGATTGAAGAAACAGTCCTCTGCCTGCTGCTCCTGACTATGATACTTCTCTCCTGCCTGCAGATCCTCCTGCGCAGCGTTTTTGCAAGCGGCCTACTCTGGGCCGACCCCCTCATCCAGCAGCTGGTTCTCTGGAGTGGTCTCCTGGGAGCGGCGATGGCCACTGCCAAAGGGAAACACATCTCCCTCGATGTCATCAACTATCTCATCCCCGAAAAAATCCAACCCTGGATCCTCCTTCTGGTGCATGTATTTTCAGCCCTGACCGCCACCCTGCTCACCTATGCCTCATATCTCTTTCTGCAGAGCGAGATGAAATACGGCAATCCAGGCCTTCTGGGCCTACCTTCCTGGACCTGGAACCTGATCTTCCCACTGACCTTCGCACTCATTGCCGGCCGCTATTATATGGCGGTCTGGCGCTGCCTCGGACAGCTCTGGCAGCAACGAGGATAGACAATCGGCCATGACTCTTCTTAAATTACTGACCTTTTTCATGGCCCTCCTGGGCACTCCGCTCTTTGTGATCATCTCGGCCCTGGCCTTGCTGTCTTTCTCTTCTGTCGACATCGATCTCTCGGTCGTGGTCATCGAGATGTCCAGGCTGGCCGATACCCCGCTTCTGGTCTCACTTCCTCTCTTTATCTTTGCCGGAACCCTGCTTTCCGAGAGCAAGGCCCCCGAACGGATATTGCTGCTTTCCAGGGTTTTTCTCGGCTGGCTACCCGGCGGTCTAGCCGTGGTTTCCCTGGCTGTCTGCGCCGTCTTCACCGCTTTTACCGGTGCCTCCGGCGTGACTATCTTTGCCCTAGGCGGCCTTCTGGTACCCGCCCTCCTGCAAGACGGCTACCAGGAACGATTCTCCCTGGGTCTTGTCACCTCTTCCGGCAGCCTCGGGTTGCTCTTTCCACCAAGTCTGCCGCTCATCCTCTATGGTGTCATCTCGGAATCACGGATCGATCATCTCTTCCTTGCCGGGATCCTGCCGGGATTGCTGATGCTGCTTCTGCTCATGGCCTATACCATCACCAAAAGCCCAACTACTGCCGGAGAGAAAAAACGCTACTCAGCCAGAGACCGTCTGTCGGCTTTGCGGCAGACCGCCTGGGAACTGCCATTACCTGTTATCATTCTCGGGGGGATTTATGGCGGTTTTTTCGTGGCGGGAGAGGCGGCCGCGGTGACCGCGCTCTATGTATTGATAGTCGAGGTGGGGATCTACCGAGAGATACCGCTCACAAAACTGCCGGGGATAATGAGCAAATCAATGATGCTCTTTGGTGGCATCCTGATTATTCTGGCCGCCTCGATGGCCTCGACCAATTTTCTCATCGATCAAGAGGTGCCGACCAGGCTCTTTACCTTCATCCGGGAATATATCAGCAGCAAGTACACCTTTCTCCTGCTCCTCAACATCTTCCTGCTTATCGTCGGCACCATGCTGGACATATTCTCCGCCCTGATTCTCGTGGTGCCCCTCATCCTGCCCATCGCCACAGGATACGGTGTCGATCCCGTCCATCTGGGTATCATCTTCCTCACCAATCTGCAGATCGGCTACTGTACCCCGCCTGTCGGTCTCAATCTTTTTCTGGCATCATATCGTTTTGATCGTCCGGTGATTGAGCTGTACAGGGCCACGTTACCCTTTATCTGGCTCCTGCTGGTAACCCTTGTGATTATCACCTATATTCCCTGGTTGAGTCTCTCTCTTGTAGATTACTTCAAATAGGCGATTGAGCTGCAGGTGCTTGTTTTATTCCACCTGCAAGACGCCAACATAGGGCAAATTTCGGTAACGCTGCGCAAAATCAAGGCCATAGCCACAGACAAATTCGTCGGGGATGGTTATCCCACAGAAGTCAATGTCCACGTGGGCGATTCGGCGTGACGGTTTGTCGAGAAAGGTGCAGATTCGTAAAGAACGAGGATTGCGGTTATGCATCATCCTGATGATCTTATTGAAGGTATTGCCTGTATCGACAATATCCTCGACCAACAAGACATCGCGGTTTTCGATCGACTCATCAAGATCCATGGCCACTTTGACATCACCACTGCTCACCGTGCCGTCACCATAGGTCGATACCGCCATGAAATCGACGACCAGCGGCAGTTTGATCTGGCGGATCAGATCAGCCATAAAAACAAAAGAACCCCGAAGGAGGCCGATGACAACACGCTCTCCGGCAATTCCCATATAACATGCTGTTATTTCAGCACCTAATCTTTCAACGGTCGCTTTGATCTCATCTTCTGTGATGAGAATTCGTGTAATTCCTGAATCCGGCATAATCCCTCCGCAGACATGTATAGGTTATCCATCGTCTTGTCCCAATTCCCGATGAATCATTAGAGATTACCAACGAGATACTGTACAAGAGAGACAGCGGTAAGCGTTGCGGTTTCGGCCCTCAGAATGCGGCTGCCGAGGCTGACTGTCTGCCATCCCAGTTCTTTGGCTGTGGCCATCTCACTTCGAGAAAAGCCACCTTCCGGTCCGAGAAGGATGCAGACACCGGTAACCGGCTGATCTGCCGACATAACATCATCGAGACGCACCTCCTCTTCTTCCTCCCAAAAGATCAGCCTGAGGAGGTCCGCATCCTGATTGGTCAGGGCAAGCATGGCGGGGAAATCGATGACCTCATCGATTTCCATCGGCTGCACCCGTCTGCACTGTTTGCAGGCGGAGACGACAATGCGGTCCCAGCGATCCGACTTCCTCCGGCCCTGCATCTCATCAGGTCTCCCCTGACAGCGGCTGCTCACAACTGGGGTCAGTCGCGCGACCCCCAGTTCGGTGCATTGCTGGATCGTGGTGTCCATCTTTTTGCCATTCAAAAGCCCCTGGCCAACCCAGAGTGGCACCTTCTCCGTCTCCACCGTCTCCCTTTGACCGACAATCCGGCAGGTGACATTTCTCCCCACATCCACGACAACCGCAGCGAACACCTCCCCGAGTCCATCAAGAAGCTCGATTTGGGAGTCCTTCTGCAGGCGCAGTACCTTGGCGATATGATATGACTCTTGCTCTGAAAGAGTTACCTTGTCTCCGAGGCGCGTGTTCGGATCGAAAAAAAAGCGGCGCATAAGGTATGTACTCCGATACAATGTACTGATTCAGGTACGTTGAGGAAAGTCATTCTGCTCGTTCCAAAACCGACCTCTTCAACAAAGTTTGAATCTACTTTCAATTTGACAACTTGCCTGCCTTTACCGTATGTATTGAGGGGAAGAAGTTCAAACACGTCAAATGAACCGCTCTATCTTCTTCAACCTAACCGCAAGGGAGCCTTCATGTCCATCGAGCGAAGAGAACAGGAGCGCTTTTTTCTTAACCTCCAGGCAAGAATCTCGGCAGAACAAAAGGATTCTCCCTCACCACTGGTTGAAACCGTTGCCGCCAACATCAGCGCCGGCGGGGCCTTTCTCGAAACCAACTACCAGTTCTCCATCGCCAGCAAGGTGCACATCGAGTTTCTGGTCACCTATGAGGACCTGAAAAAACTGCGATTTATCCTCTCCTATGAAAGTTTGAAAAAACTTGCGGATAATAAGGTCTGGATCGATGCAACTGGTATTGTCATCCGTCAGGAAGCTCATGGAGTAGCGGTCATTTTTGAGTCAAACTATCAACTGACCCCCCTCAAAACACCGGCCTGATTCCTCTCTCAGGTCTGCTCTTTTATTAAAAGCAGGGCGGACCACTCCGCCAACTGTTCACATCTTTCAAGCCGGAACCCCCTCTGCTGGAAGCAGTCCACGATATTCTCCGTCTGCGGCCCCTGAAGAATACCTGAAAGTATGAGTGCGCCTGCCGGTTCGGTCAACTGACCTAGAATCGGGGCCATCTCCAGAAGGGTATCATGGATAATATTGGCCACCACCAGAGAATAGCTGCCAGGCAATGATGCAAGAGGGGTAGCCGCCACCTGCATGATCTTCTCCAAACCGTTGCGCCGGACGTTTTCGTCGGCCGCCGCCACAGCCAGCGGATCATTGTCAATGCCCAGGACCTCAGCGGCCCCGAAAAGGGCTGCGGCCATACCGAGAATACCGGTGCCGGTGCCTACATCAAGGACTCGGATGCCACTCGTGCTCCGAACCACATCTCGCAAAAGGGCCAGACTGAGACTGGTTGTGGCGTGATGACCGGTGCCAAAAGCCATGCCGGGATCCATCACAATCACCGTCTCTCCTGGGACGGCCTGATACTGCTCCCAGGTCGGGGCGATAATCAGGTCCGGAACGATGGCAAAGGGGATGAAATGTTTTTTCCAGGTGCTGCCCCAATCTTCCTCGGCAAAATCTGAAGTTGTCATGACCGGCCGGTCAACCTGAAAGATTGCGGCTATTTCGGCAAGATAAGCTGAAATCTGGCCGATAATCCGATCTTTTTCAGACTGTGCCAGATCCGCCTCGGCCAGATATACATTCAGTGTCTGCAGAACAGTCTGGTCGTCAACACCTATCTCGACCCCGGCGTCCGTCACGCCCATGAGAAAATCACTGAGCGGGTCAATAAGGACAGGATCAGTGGTTATAGTAATCTTCAGCCAGGTTTTCGGCTGGTTATCGTGTTCGTTCTCCATTAGTTCTCTCTCGATATTCAGTATTCCTCCGTGCAGCCCCTCTGGCTGCTGCGAAAAGGTACACGGTAACACCTTTTTCGACAAGCGGATCAGCGATTTTTATATGACAAATCACCGTGTGCAAATTAGTATAGACGGATCTAATCCGTTGGCAGGCGACGAAACCGTCCTCCCGCCGCCTGCCAATCTGTACAAAAGTAAACCTGACAGAAGTACCCTATCCCCTCATAGTCATGCATGATCAGATTCATACTACAGCCTGCCCGGAGTGTGACCTTCTTCTCAGTTTTTCCGAGACCCTGGCCAACCATTCATTATGTTGTCCAAGGTGTGGCTGCCAGGTACATAAACGAATCAGCGACTGGCTTGAGAAGACGCTGGTCTTGAGCGCAACCGGGCTCCTGCTCTACCTTCCGGCCCTCCTGCTCCCCCTCATGACCCTGGAGACGCTGGGCATGACCGACAGCGGCAATGTTCTCGATACAATACTTGTTTTTTATAAAAACGGCTATTTTGTCGTCGCCCTTGTGGTCCTCGTCTCCGCGGTCTTTTTGCCCCTCCTGCTCCTTTCACTCATCTTCACGATAACCTTGTCACTCACCTTGCATCGCTACTCGGCGTTTCTCCTGAAACTCTTTCGACTCTATATCTTTCTGGAAGAGTGGGCGATGGTTGAAATCTATCTCCTCGGCATCATGGTCACTATCATGAAGATGCGGCACACAGCTGAGATCCATTTCAATCCGGGATTCTTCTGTTTCACGGCCCTCGTTCTCATCTCCATGGGTATCAGCACCTTCCTTGACAAAGAACAGATCTGGTCAACTATCGCCACCAAAGGGGGAAAACGGCCCTCCGGGGATGGATTGCCCACCGCTGCCCCTGAAAATGAACATGCCGCACAACCGCAGACAGCTCTTCGCTCAGGGCTTGTGCTCTGTCATACCTGCAGGCAGTTGCAACCTTTGCAACCTGGTACGGCTGAACCTTCTGTCCCCTGCACTCGATGCGGTTCACTGATACACAGTCGCAAACCGGAAAGCATCTCCCAGACCTCGGCCCTGATCCTGACTTCAGCCTTTCTCCTCATTCCAGCCAATATTCTGCCGATCATGCAGGTGCAATTCATGGGGGTTCCCGAATATTCGACCATTGTTGACGGCATCAGGTTTTTTTTTCAAGATGGCGCCTATTTGATCGGTCTGATCATCCTAACCGCCTCGGTACTTGTGCCGATCTTCAAGATTTTTGGACTGGTCATTCTTCTCTATACTACTCGTTTTCAAAGAAATTTCTATCTCAGGGAGAAGGCCGTCCTCTTTCGTTTTATTTCCTTTATCGGCCGATGGTCAATGCTCGACATCTTTGTCATCGCCCTGTTGACCGTGCTGGTCAATTTTGGTTTTTTCACCTCTATTCACGCGGCACCTGCCGCAACCTACTTCTGCATCGTCGTCACCTCGACCATGTTTGCGGCAACAACCTTTGATCCCCGGCTGATGTGGGACAGCTGTCGCCCTGACGAGAGGTCGACAGACCCGGCGCCTCCACGTGTATCACCTTCTTCCTCAATCGATCCCTTATGAGCCCTGCAACCCCGATCATTCAGAAAAATAACAGCATTTCGGCCATCTGGATACTCCCTCTCATCGCATTGGCAATCTGCGGCTGGCTACTCTTTTCGAGTTACCGGGATGCCGGCATTCTAATCACCGTATACTTTGAGGATGCAAACGGTATCACTCCCGGCAAGACCCAAGTCATATCCAAGGGAATTCCCATCGGCCTGGTGCAAGAGACCCATCCTGATCTAGACAATAAAAGGGTGAGGCTTGTGGTAAAGATGGAAAAAGAAAGTGAGAAATATCTGGTCAAGGATACCCTTTTCTGGGTAGTCCGGCCCGAACTCTCCGCCGCCCGGATCCAAGGACTTGAGACGATTTTCACCGGCAGTTATATAGGGATTCAGGTCGGCTCATCAGACCTCGATTCCAGAGAATTTACAGGCCTCGCAACAGTTCCACCGATACCCGAAGACGCACCAGGTCTGCATATATCCTTACATGCCGAAGCCCTCGGATCTATACAGGTTGGAACTGGAATATATTATAGAAACATTGAGATAGGCTCAGTTCAGGGCTATCGTCTGCAAGATGATAACAGTGTGCTCATCTCCCTCTACATCGAAGATAAATATGCCAATATCGTCAGACAGGGAAGCCGATTCAGCAATGCCAGTGGCATTTCCATTTCAGGCAAGCTCACGAATCTGAAGATCCAGGTGGAATCTCTTGCCTCCCTTCTGAAAGGGGGCATTCTCCTGCAGACCCCGGAACAGCTGAAGGACGGTCCACCTGTACAGAACGGGCATGTCTTTCCCCTCTATAAAGATCTCGAAGAGGCCAATTACGGGATTCTGATGACCCTCAACCTCGCCTCAGCGATCGATATTGTCGAAGGGGACACCAAGGTCATGTACCGCGGCATAGAGGCTGGTTTCGTCAAAGAAATCCAGATCAATAAAGATGACCGACGGACCGTGACTGCCCATATACTCCTGGATCCCCGGGCCGAGCTTATCCTGAGAGAAAAGACGCAATTCTGGCTGGTCAAACCGGAAATCACCCCATCAGGGGTAAGCAATCTCAGGACGCTTCTTGCCGGCCCCCATATAACCTTCAAACCAGGAGAAGGATCATTCCGCGATCACTTTGAGATCTTGCCGGCCCCACCCCCGGACGAACCTCTTCGACCAGGCACCACCTTTGTCCTGACAACCGACAATGCGGTCTCTTTTTCTCCACAATCGCCCGTTTTTTATAAAAAAATCCAAGTTGGAGAAGTTATCTCCATCGATCTTGACAGTACGGGAAAAAAGGTCAGCACCTCGCTCTTCATTTATCAACCCTATCTCAGATTGCTAAACCGTAACAGTGTCTTCTGGCAACAGAGCGGGGTTGAGGCCCAGGCCAATCTCTCCGGTGTGCAAATCAGGACCGGCCCTTTGGCCGAGATGTTTCACGGCAGTATCAGCTTTGCGACCCCAGACCTTGGACCGACGAATAAACAACCCATCACAACCACGCAGCGATTCCCTCTCTACGGCAGTTATGCCGAGGCAGTCCAGGCAGTACCGGCCCTCCAGGAACCCGGACTGCACATTCGTCTGCGGGCCGCTGATGCCGGATCGCTCTCTGTCGATTCGCCACTGCTCCATAAAAATTTGCCGATCGGTAAGGTCGTGGGTTTTCAATTGTCGACAGACCGGCAAGAGGTCTTCATCGACTGTTTTATCAACCGGAAATATACCGATCTGGTGCGGACGCCGAGTCGGTTTTACACCCTCAGCGGAGTTGAAATTTCCGGCGGTCTCGAAGGCTTGACCATGAAAACCGGGTCACTCCAGTCAATGGTTTCAGGTGGCATCGGCATCCTCCCCTCAACGGGCGGCGATATGCCCCGGGGGACAGGAACCTATCCCCTCTACAAAGATCTCCAGGATGCCCTCCATGCCGACGACATGGCTATCCATGTGACATTTGCCGAGGCAGTTGGTCAGTTGAAAAAGGGTTCGCCCGTCAAATACCGGGGGGTGAATATCGGCAGTGTAACAGAGTTATCCTTCGGCAATGATCTGCAATCCCTTGTTGCCGGCCTTCGGATAGACAGAAAATTTTCCTCTCTATTCAGATCGGAAACAAAGATATGGCTGGAAAAGCCACAGCTCTCCATCTCGGGGATCAATAATCCGGAAACCGTTCTCTTTGGTCCCTACATTACTTTCTCGCCGGGGAAAGGATCACTACGCCAAGATTTCATGGCCCTTGGCAACCCTCCGAGGTATCCGACGCCACAAGGCAAAGGCCTGCATATCATTTTGGAAACCCTTCACCTTGGCTCCCTCAGCCCTGGTTCCCCGGTGTCATACAGGCAGGTTCCCATCGGGCAGGTAACAGGTTTCACCCTGTCACCGACCTTCCAGAAGGTTTATGTTGCTGTCACCATAGACCCACCATATCAACATGTTATCCGAGAGAACAGCAGATTCTGGAATGCCAGCGGGGCAAAATTTGAGGCCGG
>JAUYSF010000216.1 GCA_030696435.1 Desulfoprunum sp.
TATTTTGCCGTCTTTTTTCTCATCCTGATTGTCGGCCTCAATCTCATCCACGTCAAAAGTTTTGCCATGGCTGAGACCATCATGGCCATGGCAAAGGTCTTTGCCATCGTGCTGTTCTGTATTTTCGCCATATTTGCCATCTTTGGCATCTTCACCAATCCCATCGGTTTCTCGATTCTCGTCCCGGAAATCGCCGAGAAGAAGGCCATGATGGGCGTCGGGATCCTCGGATCCATGGTCTTTGCCGGGCAGATGCTCATGCTCATGTTCAATCAGACCCCTATCCTGCTGGTCAACTACCAGGGCAGCGAGATCATCGGTCTGGCCTCCGCCGAGACCCAGAATCCCGAGGTGAGCATTCCCAAAAGCGCCAAAAATACTGCCTACCGGATCGTCGGCATGTTCGTCATCCCGATGTTCCTGCTCTGCCTGATCTTTCCGGCCAGCAAGGCGGGTGTCGCCTCATCGGTCTTTGCCGACGCCCTGGCTGCTAACGGTTTCGGCTGGCTGGGTATCCTCTTTACCATTGTCGTGCTGATCTCCGCCTTCAGTTGTGCCAACAGCGGTTTCTACGCCGGCGTCAGAACGATCAGGGGCCTGGCCATTGAAGGCCTGCTACCCAAGTTCCTGATATCGCTGAATACCAAAAATGCCCCCCAGAATGCCGCCCTGCTAATGGCTGCCGGTTGCTGTCTGGCCCTGGCCGGCTCGATTCTCTTTGGTGAATCCAACATCTTCGCCTCTCTGTTGTCGATGTCCGGCATCACCGGCGCCCTGTGCTGGATCAGCTTTGGGGTCTGCCTCTATATCTACCGCAAAAAATTGGCGGCAAACGGCTACAGCAAGGCCGATGTCAAGGCCCCGGCCAATCTGTTCTTTGTCATGCTGCTGGCGGTCCTGGTCCAGTCGGCCGGTATCATCAGCCTGGCATTCTCCGGCGATTACCAGTTGCCGTTTTTCATCAGTTCGGGTTTGATGATCGCATCAATGGTCATCTACAAGGTCTGCGAAATCACCGGTCGCACCCGGTTTGTCGAGGCCGTGCATAAAGGCGAAAAAAGCTTTGATGAGCTGTTCCCCAAACGATCGATTAAAGGTACCATCATCGTTGAAAAGGCCTTTAAGGCCGGCACCATGGAAAAAGTCCCGACAACGGGAGACTGAACGGATTCTCCAAAGGCATCCTCCTGCCGGGGGATGCCTTTTTTTTTGAGCAGTGCAGATATCTGCTGCCCCTGCGCTGTTTTCTTTCTCGCAGCACGGAAACTGACGATGATTGGCAAGGGCAGAGACAAACAGAGTTCGCGCTTCAAATTGTTTCACGAACTGATGCCGGTGAAAGTACAGCATATCCTGCTGATCAGTACCTCCTACGAGGCCTGGATCATGGAGGAGGACTGCCGCCTCTCCGAACAGATCGTCAACGAATACCGCGGCCTCAACCTCAGCCGCCCGCCCCGCCTCACCTGGGTGTCTTCGCTCAGCGAGGCCGTCGAGCACCTCTCCGATCTGCCCTTTGATCTGGTCATCACCTTCTCCCGCTCGGTCGACAACAATGCCCTGCTCCTCGGGGCCGAGATCAAAAAGGCCAAGCCGGACATTCCGGTGGTGCTCCTGACCCACCAGGAGGCCCTGCCCGATTCGTCTCTCGATTGGCATGAGTTCAAGAACTCAATCGACCGGGTGTTTTTCTGGTCCGGCCAGGCCGATATCCTGCTGGCGATCATCAAGAGTATCGAGGATCAGTTCAATGCCGTCCCCGACACGACGCTTGCCGGGGTGCGGATCCTCCTCTTTGTCGAGGATTCGCCCTACTATCTCTCGCTGCTCCTGCCGATCCTCTACAAGGAACTGGTCGCCGAGACCCAGGCTCTCATTGAAGACGGACTCAACGAAGAGCACCGCCTGCTGTCCATGCGAGCCCGGCCCAAGATTCTGGTGGCCCACTCGTATGAACGGGCACTGGAGATCTACGAACAGTTCAAACCCTATGTCCTCGGGGTCATCTCCGATGTGCGATTCCCGCACAACTACGTCCTTGACGGCAGTGCCGGTCTGCAGTTGCTGTGCCATATCAAGCAGGATCGCTTTGACATCCCCCTGCTGCTCACCAGCTCCGAACCCGGCAATGCCGAACTCGCCCGGCAGATCCCGGCCCTCTTTGTCGACAAAAACGCCCCCTCTCTGCAGGAGAAGATCAAGGCATTTCTGGTGGAGCACTTGGGTTTTGGCAATTTCGTCTTCCGGATGCCCGACGGTTCGGCCTTCGACCAGGCGACAAACCTCTATTCCCTGGAAAAAAAGCTGGCGACCATCCCGGTCGAATCCTTCCTCTTCCACTGCCAACACAACGACTTTTCCCGCTGGTTTTATACGCTCGCCGAGGTGGAACTGGCCTCTCAGGTCAGACCGCTGCGCGATTCCACTTTTGACACGGTGGAGGCCCACCGCCGGCATCTGCTCCAGAAGATCAAGGAGCAGCGGATCGAGCGGCAGCGCGGGGTTATCGTCAATTTTGACAAGGACAGATACGATCCGGATACCAATTTTGCCAAGACCGGCAACGGCTCTCTTGGCGGCAAGGCCCGGGGACTGGCCTTCTTCTCGGCAGCGCTGTACCGCAATGCAGCCTTGCTCGGACTTTTCAGCCAGATCGAGGTCTTTGTCCCCCAGACCCTGGTCATCACCACCGACACCTTCGACGAGTTCATCGGACTCAACAACCTGCAGAATCTGGCCCAAGAAGACCTGCCGGACGAATTCATCATGGAACGGTTCAAGGAGACGATCTTTCCCGAGGCACTGACCGAACAGATCGCCGGCTTTCTCCGGGAGATCAGCTATCCCTTGGCAGTACGCTCATCGAGCATCCTCGAAGATGCCCAGTTCAAGTCATACGCCGGGCTCTACCACACCTGCATGCTGGCAAACGATCATCCGGACTTCTCTTTCCGACTCGCGCAACTCCAGAACGCCATTAGGATGGTCTACGCCTCCACCTATTTCCAGGCCCCGAAGGCCTTCACCAAGCGGGTCGGTAATCGCATCGAACAGGAAAAGATGGCGGTGGTCCTGCAACGGGTTATCGGCACGCAGTACGGAAATTCATTCTATCCGGCGATTTCCGGAGTGGCCCAGTCTCTGAACTATTACCCCTTTGCCCGAATGCAAACACGCGACGGTATCGTCAGCATTGCTCTGGGCCTTGGCAAATCGGTCATGGAGGGGGAAAAGATCCTGCGTTTCTCACCCCGTTACCCGGAGATCCTGCCCCAGCGCACCACGGTGCGGGATATTTTAAACAACGCCCAGCAGCATTTCTATGCCTTGCAGATGGGCCGGGATATGACCAATCCCGAGGCCACTGATGCAAACACCCTCAGTCGGCGGACCATCGCCGAGGCGACAGAGGAATTTCCAGTCCGCTTCCTGGCCAGTACCTATGATCCAGCCGAACAGCGGATCCGCGATCAGTTCTCCCCACAAGGCTTTCCGGTCCTGACATTTGCCTCCATCCTCAAACACAGGGCGTACCCGCTGCCCCAGGTCGTCGAGGCCCTGCTCGCTTTGGGCCAGCGCGAACTCGGTTGCCCGGTGGAAATCGAGTTCGCCATCGATTTCCCGACTGATCTACAGAGTAAGGCCAGAATGGCCATCCTGCAGATCCGGCCGATGAGCGCCCGAGAGGATATGCTGGAGGTGGAGATCAACGATGCTGAACTCACCCAGGCCTTCTGCCTCTGCCATCAGGCGCTGGGCAATACCGATAACAGCAGTATGTACGATCTGGTCTATATTCGACCGGAGACCTTCAATCCGGCCCAGAGCCTCGATATGGCCCGGCAATTGGCCAAAATCAACAGCTCTCTCGTCAAGGCCGGCCGGAAATACATCCTCATCGGCCCCGGCCGCTGGGGCTCGGCCGACCACTGGCTCGGCATCCCGGTGAGTTGGGCGGATATCGGCGGGGTCGGGGCCATCGTCGAGACCGTGCATCCGCGGATCAATGCCGATCCGTCCCAGGGCTCACACTTCTTCCACAATATCACCTCGCTCGGCATCAACTACCTCAACGTCGGCGTCCATCCCGCTGACCGCATCGACTGGGGCTGGTTGGCCAGTCTACAGGTGGTCCAGGAAACGACTCACGTCGTGCATGTCTGCCATACTCGGCCGATTACTCTGAAGGTGGATGGTCGGAATAGGATTGGGGTATTGCTGAGGTAACTCAAAGATAACTCTGGATTCCAACTACATAACAAAGAAATTGCTTGCTCGTGATGTTGGACACCTGCATTGGCAAGCAGAAAAATACCGCACTGTTTTCACTGGTTCAACACCTGCATTGCAACAGCCTTGATGGCATCAGCGGCCGAGCTCGTTATGCCGCCGGTATAACCTGAGCCTTCGCCGATCGGGAACAAATTCTGAGTACTGACCGATTCATATTTTTCATCACGTTTGATCCGCACTGGAGATGACGCCCGTGTTTCCGCACCTAATAATATCGCCTGATCAGAGACAAACAGAGGAACTTCTTCTTTCCATTGAGCAAATGCGGCCAACAGCTCAGTGACCACAAAACCCGGCATAATCTCTGCCATATCAGCAGGAACGGCCCCCATCTTAAACGAATTTTCATTTAACTCAGCAGCGCCCCTCTCACCTAAAAAATTCAGCAAATTCTGGGCAGGCACCGCCCAATTTCCGCCACCGGCATGAAAGGCCTTGCGCTCGATATCCTTTTGAAACTCAATACCAGCCAATGGACTGGCTGATTGATAATCATCCGTATGGCAGGTGACCACCAGCGCAGCATTGGAAAATGCCGATGATCTACCTGAGTAGCTCATGCCGTTGAGCACCAGCATGCCGGGCGCGGATGAGGCATTGACCACCTCACCTCCCGGGCACATGCAGAAGGTATAGACGCCCCTGCGAATCTTGCGATTGGTATAATTCAAGGAATAGGTGGCGGCCCCTAAACCATGAAAGTCCTTATATTTATTGCCATATCGCAGAAGATTAATCGTTTCAACCGGATGCTCAATTCGCACGCCAACAGAAATCGGCCGCTGTTCGAGAGCAACACCTTTTGAATGCATCATCGCAAAGGTGTCACGAGCAGAATGTCCAAGGGCAATATAGATACTTGACGAGAGATATTCCTTCTCACCGTTTATGATTATGCCTGAGGCCTTGCCCTCTGAGATCAGGATTTCGGTCATTTTTGCGCCAAAATGGATCTCGCCACCTCTTTCGAGGATATAACGCCTGATATTGCGCACAATTTTGCACAATACGTCAGTCCCCAGATGGGGTTTGCTGATGTAACCTATCTCTGCAGGTGCACCAAATTTGATAAAGGTATTGAGCACCCGATTAATCGCACTCGAATTATTATTTCTCCTGGAAAACAGCTTGCCGTCCGAGTAGGAACCGGCCCCGCCTTCTCCAAACTGGATATTTGATTCAGGGTCTAACTGCCTTTCTCGGATAAATCTTTGCACATCAACCGAGCGTTCTTCTATCTTTTTGCCTCTCTCAAATATCAGCGGTTTAAGCCCGTAATCAATGAGTTCAAGGGCTGCGAACATCCCGGCAGGACCAAAACCTACGACGAGGGGCCTGTCCTTGCTGCTGGCTCTTTTCCTCTTGGCCTGTATCTGCTCGGTGTATTCGGGAAAGTTTTGTTTGTTTTCAAAGCCCTCAGGCGTACGGACCACTATTGAAATTTTGTAGAAAAACTGTTCTTTACTGCTCGCATCAAGTGATTTACTCAGGATTTTGACGATGACGATAGTGCCTTCGTCGATTTCCAGCTGGTGCGAAGCGGCTCTGAGATATTCTGCCATCCCGTCTTTTTCAATGGGAATGTGCAGGTGTATAATTATAAGATCCACAAGAAAGCTCCTCTCTCTTCATAAAATGTCTCCTGATTCTCTTCATCGTCCCCTGACATTTGAAGAGGCGTCGGTATGCAGGCAGGAAGGGATTATGGCGGGACGATCAGGAGCTTCCGAGTTTACCAGCTCTACCGGCAAATCACCCCCTCAAACACGTGATCAAGACCAATGGAAGGAAATATGACCGAAGAAAAAAGCAAGGACCCGCTGCAGGGCATCACCCTTGAGCGCATACTCACCGAACTTCAAGCCCAGGTTGGCTGGGAAGCCCTGGCCGAAAAAGTCGACATCCGCTGTTTCAAGGAAAATCCCTCCCTCATGTCGAGTCTTAAATTCTTGAGACGAACCCCCTGGGCCAGAAGCAAGGTTGAGCGGTTATATATCAAGCTGATCTGCAAGCAACGGGTGAAAACGTATGGAAAAAAATGAACGCTGATTCTATTTCCGAAACAGCTTCCCACGATAAAAAAAATCTTACGTGTACACTCCACTTCATGCGACCTTGCTTGACAATGCGCATGATATGCGCATAATATAGGCATGGAGGTGAATATATGCAAAAATCACGAATTAACCTAACTCTTGACGCTGATTTAATTGAGTTTATCAAAGAGTATGCCGAAAGTCAGAGAACAACTGTTTCTGAAGTTTTCACGCAGTTTGCTTTGAAGTTGAAAAGGAATAAGGAAAACGATCCGACAGAAATAATTATTACAGATCCGATTTTTTCCGAATCTCTCTTGCAGACGATGGAGCGGATCAAAGAAGGCACAGTGTCCTGGCAAAATTATGACAAGGTCTTTGAATGAACCTCGTGTTCAGCGATGACTTCGCTTCTTCCGTCAAGAAATATAGCCCCATCAAAGATGCTATCCGCAAAAAAGTTGACATGATAGCTGCCAGCCCTCTCTCCTTGGGTGAACCACTTAAAGGAAATTTCTGTGGCTATTACGGTTGCCCTATCCGGCGGAATTTTCTTGTTATATTCCTCTATTGTTCAATCTGCCGTA
>JAUYSF010000326.1 GCA_030696435.1 Desulfoprunum sp.
CTTGTGCTGAAGCCAGGCGCAATCCTTTTGCATAACCTGATCTGAAAAATCAATCACCGGCAGAGTATTGGCCAAGGCCCTGGGCGTCTCCGGTAGCCTGAGCATTTCCGGAAGCTCGCACGAAGAGACGGTAATCTGACACGTTCCGTTCTTTGCCAGAGCAAGCCTCACCCGCATGCCACCTCTGACAAAAGACCGGGCCGCCTCGTGGAGTTCCTCACGAATACGATTCTCCGGCCAGGCGAAATAAAAATGCCCTGCCGACCGGGCCAGGCGGGCAAGATGATCATCCAGGAGCCAGTAGCCTGACTCCGGCTGCCAGAGCATCGTCTCCAGGAGCCCAAACCGTGGCTGACAGTGGCTGAGGAACCTGCCCTTAAGCAGACACTCCCGCCACTCCTGTTCAGGATCGGAGTCATGGATGATCCCCGAACCGATGCCCATCTCGCCCCGATCCCCTCTGAGGACCACGGTACGGATCGGCACGTTGAACACCATGGTCGAATCCGGAGCCAGATAGCCGATAGCCCCGGTATACACGCCCCGATCTTCCTTTTCCAGTTCGGCGATGATCTCCATGGTCCGGATCTTTGGAGCCCCTGTTACCGAGCCACAGGGAAAGAGGGCATGAAAAATATCACTCAAACGCAGATCCACCGAAGACTGTTGATCGGCAAACCGGGCCTCGACCGTGGAGGTCATCTGCAGCAAACTCTCATAGGTCTCCACGTCAAAAAGCGAACTCACCCGCACCTCTCCGCCACCTGATCGATCTATGAGCCTGGCCAGATCGTTACGCAGCAGATCGACAATCATGACATTCTCACTTCTGTTCTTTTCGTCGCAGCTCAAGCCTTCCCGCAAAAGCCTGTCCTCCTCGGGGCTATCACCCCGACGGGAAGTTCCTTTCATAGGTCTGACCACAAGCCCCTGGTCATCATCTTTTCGGAAAAAAAGTTCAGGTGAAAAAGACAGGATCCTCTCCCCTCCCGAGCGCATATAGGCACCGTAGGGCACAGTCTGGTTATGGCGCAGATCGAGATAGAGGGCCTCGGGAGAACCGGTCCAGCTAAAGAGCAGTTTGAGTGTATAATTAACCTGGTAGGTATCACCGGCGGCAATATACTCCTTCAATTTCTTTATGGCCTGCAGATAGGTTCGGTGATCGACATTGGGCTGCAGATCGCGCATCTGCCAGCCGGAGACAAGGGAATTGCCATTTGTCGGCGGCACCTCGCCTTCTCCCGTGCGATGATCAAAGATCTGCGGCGGCCCGTAGATCCCGAGATCAGCGAGGAGCTGTCCCTTACGGCAGGTCTTTTTTCCCCAATCGGCAAGCCGTTCCTCAAGAAGACTACCGAACTCATAGCCGAACCAGCCGGCAAGATAATAGCCCTGCCTGAGCATTCCCTCAATACGACTGAGAAAGACCTCTGCCTCCTCACCGAGCCTGTACTGCAGACGGGCCAGGGGCTCGACGAAGAGGTATGATCGGCAGTTTTCCTGATCAGGACGCGATGTATCGAGAAAGACAAAGTCATCCTTCTCGGCCAGAAAAGCCAGGATTGTCTCCAAATCCGCCACGGAAAACCCTTTCATCTAACCTCTCAGCCTCGCTTTTTTCGACCGCTGAACGTGTTGCGCCGGCCTGGGGCCGAAGCTGAGGAGAATCAAAGTGCGTTTATTGAATCCACTTGTATCAATCATCATATCTACTCATCTCTTGCGAGGTAAAAGAAAATGATCTAATTTACTTCACTTCATCTTAAATATTACAGTTATTGTAATTGACATGCACTCGCTCTATAATACACCACTCATTACGAATCTTGAGATCTTTTGGTAAGAATTAAGATTTTCTTTTTCCCCCAGCCCCCATCCGGCAGGGAGAGACAGATTGAGTGATATCCGCACAGCCACTCAATACAGCCCGGACAGCAGCGTCATCATTCATTTTCCACCTGCCTCATAGCAGGAAATACCAGTCCTCATAAAGGAGAACAGCTCATGCCGAGAAGAATGGTCACAATCGATGGCAATCAGGCCTGCACCCATGTCGCCTATGCCACCAGCGAAGTCATTACTATTTACCCCATCACACCCTCGTCGCCCATGGCGGCCGAAGCCGATGCCAAGGCTGCCGGCATGCAAAAAAATATCTGGAACTCCGTCCCTGTGGTGACTCAGATGCAGTCTGAAGGCGGAGTGGCCGGCGCCATGCACGGCTCCCTGGCCACAGGTGCCCTGTGCACCACCTTTACGGCCTCCCAGGGACTCCTTCTCATGATTCCCAATATGTACAAGATCGCCGGTGAACTGACCCCCACCGTCCTGCATATCACCGCCCGATCGCTGGCGGCTCAGGGATTGTCTATCTTCGGTGACCATGCCGACGTCTATGCCGCCCGGCAGACCGGTTGGGGTATGCTCTGCGCCCAGAATGTCCAGGAGTGTATGGATATGGCCCTGATCTCCACCCAGGCCTCGCTCAAATCCCGCATTCCCTTTATGCACTTCTTTGACGGCTTCCGGACCTCCCATGAAATCCAAAAAGTGGAGGAACTGACCTATGAAGATATGCAAGCGGTCATCGACGAAGATCTGGTTATCGCCCACCGACAAAGGGCGCTGACCCCCGACCGTCCCACCATCCGCGGTACCGCCCAGAATCCCGATGTCTACTTCACCGGCCGCGAGACCGTCAATAAATACTACAACGCCACGCCTGCCATCATGCAGGAGACCATGGACAAACTGGCGGAACTGACCGGACGTCAGTACCATCTTTTTGATTACCATGGCGCCCCTGACGCCGAAAACGTCCTGGTCATGATGGGTTCAGGCTGCGAGACAGCCGCCTCGACCATCGACTATCTCGTGGCCCAGGGCCAGAAGGTCGGCATGGTTATCGTCCGGCTCTATCGCCCCTTTGACGGCAAGGCCATGGTCAATGCCCTGCCGCCCACCGTTGACCGGATTACCGTGCTCGACCGGACCAAAGAGCCCGGCGGGATTGGCGAGCCGCTCTATCTCGATGTCCGCGCCGCCGTCGGTGAGGCCCTTGAGGCCAACGGCACCGCAGTGCCACCGATGATCCTGTCCGGCCGCTACGGCCTGGGATCAGCAGAATTCACCCCGGCTATGGTCAAGGCAGTCTTTGACAACATGGTCATAATGGCGCCGAAAAACAAATTCTGCGTCGGTCCCAATGACGATATCACCTTTTCCAGCCTCGACTATGACCGCTCCTTCGATATCGAAGGCAAGGATGTCTACCGGGCCCTGTTCTACGGTCTCGGCTCGGATGGCACGGTCGGCGCCAACAAGAATACCATCAAGATTATCGGCACCGAGACCGACAACTCGGCCCAGGGCTACTTTGTCTACGACTCGAAAAAATCGGGTTCCATCACGACCAGCCACCTGCGCTTCGGCAAAAATCAGGTGGTGGCCCCCTACCTCATCAACAAGGCCAACTTCATCGCCTGCCACAATTCCACCTTCCTCAACCAGTATGACATGCTGTGCAACCTGGACGAAGGCGGCACCTTTCTCCTGACCACGAACTTCAACGACAAGGAAATCTGGAAAGAACTGCCCAAGACCGTGCAGCGGGATCTGATCAACAAGAAGGCTAAATTCTATATCATCGACGCGGTTTCTCTGGGTATCGCCCTCGGTCTCGGGGCCCGCATCAATATGATCATGCAGACCGCCTTCTTCCTTATCTCCGGCATCCTGACCCAGGAAGAGGCCATCAAGGCCATCAAGAAAGCGATCCAGAAGACCTATGGCAACAAGGGTGAAAAAGTCGTCAAGATGAACTACGACGCGGTGGATGCCGCAGTCAAGAATATCATCGAGGTTAAACTCGGCAAGACCGCAACCGGTCATGACATGCCGCCCACCGTACCAGTGGACGCCCCGGCCTTTGTCAAAGAAGTGACGGCCAAGATCATCGAAGGCAAGGGTGACCTGCTCAAGACCTCGCAGATCCCCGATGACGGCACCTGGCCCACCGGTACAACCCAGTATGAGAAGCGTAATATCGCGGTCCACAACCCGGAATGGCTATCCGAGCACTGCATCCAGTGCGGCCAGTGCTCGCTGGTCTGCCCGCATGCCGCAATCCGCATGAAGATCGTGCCTGAGCTGAAAGGCGCCCCGAAGGCCTTCAAGGCCATCGATGCCGTCGGCAAAGAATTTAAAGGTTCTCAGTTTGCCATCCAGGTCTTCACCGAGGACTGCTGCTCTTGCACCCTCTGCGTCAGCGTCTGTCCGGCCAAGACCAAGGCCCTGCAGATGGTGCCGAACACCGAGGAGCACAGAAAGGTCCAGGCTGAAAATGTGAAGTATTTCCTTAGCCTCCCGGAGATAGATCCGGCCAAGATCAACCCGGCAACCATCAAAGGCAGCCAGCTCCTGCGACCGCTCTTCGAGTTTTCCGGGGCCTGCGCCGGTTGCGGCGAAACCCCCTATGTCAAGCTCGTCACCCAGCTGTTCGGCGACCGAATGCTGGTGGCTAATGCCACGGGCTGTTCCTCCATCTACGGCGGCAACCTGCCGACCACCCCGTATTGCAAACGGGGAGACGGGCGCGGCCCGGCTTGGGCCAATTCCCTCTTTGAAGACAATGCCGAATTTGGCCTCGGCATGCGTTTTTCCGTCAACAAACTGGCGTCCCAGGCTGCTGAACTTCTACAGGAGGCCGTGGCAGCCAAACTCATCGTCAAAAAAATGGCCGACGAGCTTACCGGTGCCGACCAGTCTTCCCAGACCGCTATCGAATTGCAACGTGACCGGGTTGCCAAACTGAAGACCAAGCTCGAAGGCAGCAGCAATGTTATCGCCAAACGCCTCACCTCTGTGGCGGACTATCTGGTGAAGAAGTCCGTCTGGATCGTCGGTGGTGACGGCTGGGCCTACGATATCGGCTATGGCGGCCTCGATCATGTCCTGGCATCAGGGGAAAACGTCAATGTCCTGCTGCTCGACACCGAGGTCTATTCCAATACCGGTGGTCAGATGTCCAAGTCCACCCCGCGTGCCGCCACCGCCCAGTTTGCCGCCGGTGGTAAGAAGATGCCTAAAAAGGACATCGGCATGATCTTTACGACCTATGGCAATGTTTATGTCGCCAGAATCAGCCTGGGGGCCAATCCCAACCAGGTGATCAAGGCCATCGCCGAAGCCGAGGCCTATGACGGACCGTCGCTGATCATCGCCTATGCCCACTGCATCAACCACGGCATCA
>JAUYSF010000329.1 GCA_030696435.1 Desulfoprunum sp.
GATGCAGCGATACCCGTCACGGCTTCGCTTTCGGTTGCTTCTCAATTTTGTCCTTATCTTTCTTTTTTTGCTTTTCACTCTCTTGCTTCTGGCTTTTTTCTTTGCCTTTTTTACCGCCTTTATCTCCCATGATCTTGCTCCTTTGTGAATAAATGGTTGTTGTTCAGAGGACCTGCAATTCCGAATCTAACTCGTAACTATTCAGCGAATTAAATCGCTATCGAAATCGGGATCGAAATCGAATCGAGTTCGCAAAAATCATAGCAGTTTCAGGGAAAGTGCGACTGCAACTCAGAATTCACTGCACCGAAAGACTCAATCCGATTTCGATAGCGATAGCGATTTCGATCCCGATGGATTCAATGACAGCAACCTGAGCAGTTACTTTAATTTAGAGGCGGAACCTGTCCAGATCTCTTGCCAGGGAATCAAGCCGACGGGAGATGTCTTCTCTCTCCTCATATCTGGCGGTCCTGCCATCTTCTGTCATCCGCACATAGTCACTGCGAATGGAGTCGAGTCTGGCCTGGAATTCTTTTTCCTCCGACAAAGGCAAACGCCCGCTGATCCTTCCATCATCAATGGTCCTTTGGAGAATGGGAATCCTCTCCATATTCATCGGTGCTTCCATTTGTGTTGTACGGGCAAACGCTCTGTTTATCTCGTCTCCGAGCACATCGAGTCTGTCATGCAGGCTGTTCCATTTTTCCTGGTAGACAATTTGGTTTCTCAGCGCCGTATAGTCTGTGCGAATACCTTTCAGCGTCGTCAGAAACATCTGGGCTTGGTCGGGGGTAAGCGCGCCGGTTTTAAGGCCCTCGCCGATTCTCTCCTCTATTCCAACCATTTTGCTCTCTGCACTTCTTTCATAATCCGGCCATGCGCGCATTGAGACACAGCCTGAGAACAAGGCCAAGCCAAAAATTATCAACAGTGTCGTAAAAGCAGTCTTCTTCATTTTATTCCTCCTGTTTTAACGTGTCATTCCGGATGGTTTTGCCCTGTTTTTTTGGCAAAGAGGTCGCGTCTTTGGGAGTCCTGGTCGTGCTGCCTATTCCAATTCCCACCGAGGATGGGCGCACCTGTGGATGAGCTCTATTTTTACTCATTTTCTATAATTCAATTCTTGTGCCAGGCTTCGGACTATTGACGTTATATCGTTCATCATGCTGATATGTAATGATAATGTGTTGAATGAAATGAGAGGTGTCTGCCTTCGAAAACCTTGTCGAAAGGGTCACATTTGACCAGTGGTCGGATATGACCCCGTTCTGGGTCTAGGGATGCACATGGAGGTGCTCTGCAGCGATGCACACGGGGAGTGAAATTCTTGTTGAAATACGGTGATCGTGCTTCGCCAAACTGGCTGAAACCGCATGTAAATCGACATTGATGTGAGGCTGTTCAGAACGAGAGTGGCTCGCCTGAAATGAGCGATCGATTCCCTCCGTTCGTCCTGGCCTGGGTATTGCATTGATCAGTATGACAACCACAGGCTTGTCTGAGGCTATGGTATGCCCAGCAGGCGGGAAGCCAGATCTCCACTTTGTATTCGGCTGGATCTGATTTTTGGAGTGGTTGTATACATTGAGTGAAGGAGGAACTATGTCTGACACACATATCGAAAACCAGCATCAGCTCGCCAACATCGAACTGAAGAGGCGAATTGCGCTGCTCGAAGAAAGGCTCCTGGAAAAGGAGCGGGCCGGGGAGAGTTTGCAGGATTCCGAGAAGCGCTACCGACGGCTCTTTCAATCCGCCAAGGATGGTATCTTGATTCTTGATGCCGAGACGGGCAAGGTGGTTGATGCCAATCCTTTCCTGTTGCAGTTACTCGGATTTTCTTACGATGCGATATGCGGGCAGTATATCTGGGAACTTGGGGTGTTCAAGGACATTGCCGCCTCTCGGGAGGCATTCAAGAACCTGCAGGATAACGAATACATCCGGTATGATGATTTGCCGCTGGAAACCCACGATGGGCGACCCATCGCCGTGGAGTTTGTCAGTAATGTCTATCTGGTGGACCATAGCAAGGTGATACAGTGCAATATCCGCGACATCACCGCGCGTAAACAGGCCGATGCAGAACGAAGGCAATTGATTGCAGCTGTCGAGCAAGCTGGAGACTCCGTTGTCATGACCGATCCCCGGGGGATCATTCAATTCGTCAACCCGGCCTTCGAGCGAACGACGGGTTATACTCAGGAGGAGGTCGTCGGTCAGAATCCGCGCATCCTCAAGAGTGGCAAGCAGGATGAATTGTTTTACCGCAATCTTTGGGATACCATTTCCAGCGGCAGAATCTGGACAGGCCTTATGGTCAATAAACGCAAGGACGGCAGTCTCTATACCGAGGAGACAACAATTTCGCCGATTCGCGACGCTTCGGGCCGGATAGTCAATCATGTGGCCGTCCAACGGGACATGACCGAGCATCTCCGGCTGACGTCTCAACTTCAGCAATCCCAGAAAATGGAAGCGGTGGGCCTACTGGCGGGTGGCGTGGCCCACGATTACAACAACATGCTCAGCGTGATCCTTGGTTATACGGAGCTTGCCTTGGGAAAGGTGGATCCGGCCGAGTCTCTGCACGCCGACCTGGATGAAATTTACAAGGCTGCGATGCGTTCCACGGAAATAACCCGGCAATTACTGGCATTTGCCCGCAAGCAAACAATCAATCCCGTGGTGCTTGATCTGAACCAGAACGTCCAGAGCATGCTCAAGATGCTCCGGCGACTCATTGGCGAGAATATAACCCTGGCATGGCTGCCCGAAGCAGGCCTGTACCCGATCAAGATGGATCCCGCCCAGACAGATCAGCTCCTGGCCAATCTTTGTGTCAACGCCAGGGATGCCATTGCTGATGTCGGTAAGGTTATTATCGAAACGAAGAACGTGGTTTTTGACGAGACGTATTGTATCAATAATATAGGGTTTGTGTCAGGACAGTATGTGTTGCTGGCCGTAAGTGACGACGGCGGTGGCATGGACAAGGAAACCCTCAATCATATTTTCGAACCTTTTTTCACGACCAAGGAGATGGGCCAGGGAACTGGTCTGGGGCTCTCTACCGTCTATGGCATTGTCAAGCAGAACCACGGATTTATCAACGTCTACAGCGAACCGGGAAAAGGAACGACCTTTAAGATCTACCTGCCCTGGTACGCGGGCCAAACAATCGAGGTGCAGCGGGAAAAGGTTGCGGAAATTCCTCTCAGCCAGGGCGAGACGGTGCTGGTGGTGGAGGACGAGCCTTTGCTCCTGAAGATGAATGAAAGAATGCTGGAACAATTAGGATACCGGGCGCTGGCAGCGGGCTCGCCGGGCGAGGCCATCGGCTTGGCTGCGGAACATGCAGGCGAGATACGCCTTCTTGTAACCGACGTCGTCATGCCCGAAATGAACGGCCGGGATCTGGCGGAGAGGTTGCAATCCCTTTATCCGGACATGAAAATTCTGTTTATGTCCGGCTATATGGCCTCCGTGATTGTTCACCGGGGTGTATTGGATGAAGGCGTGAATTTCATCCAGAAGCCATTCTCGATGAAGGATCTGGCTGTCAAAATACAGGATGCGATGAGAGGAAATTGAAGGCAGTCGTCAATGGTGGAAACCAAACCTCTCTGCCGGGTGCATTCTGGGAAGATAATTGGTTCATCCGGTTTAAGCGTTCTTTTAGGTATCGAAATCGCTATCGAAATCGCTATCGGTATCGGATTCAGCCTGCTGGTGTATTGCATTCCGAACCCGCAGTCGCGGTTTCCTCTCAAACTGCCACGGCTTTTGCGGACTCGATCCCGATTATTCGTCGAAATTGGGGGCTGAAGCGTTACACAAATAGTTACAGGCCCAAAGAATGCTTATTGTTTGAGGGGCATGAGACTTCAGTGACGGTAATGGTGATCTCAAACACCTCCAAAGTATTTTGGAAAGGAGCGGTAAACATGAAAAAGAAAATTACGATTTTAGCTCTTATGCTTTGCGTAGCAAGCACAACTACCGCATTTGCTCGAGGAAATTATGGAAATCATGGTGACAGCTATCATGGCAGATCGGACTACTATGGTTATCATAGCCGCAGGCATCATGATGATGGTCTCGGAATTGCTGTTGGTATAATGGGCGGCCTCATTCTCGGCTCCGCTTTAATGTATTCAGCGATGCCTCCACCTCAGGCAGTTGTGTATGGATCACCATATACAACATATCAGCCGGAAGTCGTTGCCCCGCAACCGAGAATTTGCGTAGAAGACCGTCGCATCAGCGGAGAGTGGCAGATCAGCCAATATGATGGACGTCAGATCTGGGTGTCGTTTCCGTATCCGGTAATCCAGAGAGTCCAGGTCCCATGTTACTGATAAACCGATCAGAGGTTTCTTGACTTGTCAGGTAATAATGGTATTTGATTTCACTCGGGGAGATTCTCTCCACGTGTGGGCAATGGATTGTAGTTAATAATTCAACATTCCTCCATTCAGGCAACGATCAACTCCCAATGGCAAGTGAAATATACGACTTCATTGTTATCGGAACAGGTCCGGCTGGACTTGCTGCGGCGATGACGGCTGCTAAAGCCGAAAAGAAGGTTCTGGTTGTCGAAAAGGAAGGTTCTCTCGGTGGAGTGTGTGTCAACACCGGGACTTTCCCGAGCAAGACCCTGCGGGAAGCGGTGCTTCATTTGACCGGTCATCTGAAACGGAAATTGTACGAGGATGCTTCCTGTGCCAGCATGGATGCGGAAATATCCATGGAAAAGCTGAAACAACGGTTGTATCACGTTCGGACGGAAGAACACCTTATCATCAACTGCCAGCTGGAACGCAACGGGATTGCGCTCATCCGTGGCAATGCCCGCTTTTTTGACAGCAACACCGTCATTATCGATCAGCTCGGAACAAACCAAAAGATTCGGGTGCAGGGCGAGAGAATCATTATCGCCACCGGCTCCCAACCTCGCAATCCTCCGGAATTCCCTTTTGATCATCAAGTGATAGTCGACTCCACCTAAATCCTTGGCATCGAGCAAGTA
>JAUYSF010000345.1 GCA_030696435.1 Desulfoprunum sp.
TTGATCTCGGCAATGGCCGCAATCGTTTGGGCGGTTCAGCCCTGGCTCAGGTCTATCGCCAGCTTGGAGACGAAAGCCCGGATGTCGAGATGGCGGGTCAACTGCGGGCGGCCTTTTTGGCTGTGCAGGAACTCATTGGTAAGGATCTCATCTGTGCCGGCCATGACCGCAGCGATGGCGGCCTGATCACCAGTCTTTTGGAGATGGCCTTCAGCGGCAACTGTGGTCTTGACATTGATCTGCTGGGAAGAGGCACCGTCTTTGAGTTGCTCTTTTCTGAAGAATTGGGCCTTGTCGTTGAGGTGCAGGAGAATCGTCTGGCCGAGTTGTTGGAGGTGCTTGAAACGGCGGGATTGGCCCATTTAATCGTCGGCAGGACCACCGTCGACAGACACATACGGATAGCCTGCAACGGGATGACCGTTCTTGATGAAAAAATGGTTGATTTGCGCTCCTGGTGGGAGGAGACCAGTTATCAGTTGGAGCGCCTGCAGATCAACCCGGCCTGTGCTGATGAAGAGAAGGCCAATATTTTCGAGAGAAAAGGTCCTGCGTATCACCTGAGTTTCAATCCTGAGCCTGCTCCTGCCGAGGTCCTTACTCGGGAGAACAAACCGAAGGTTGCCATTCTCCGCGATGAGGGCTCGAATTCCGACCGGGAGATGACTTCCGCCTTTTACCTCGCCGGTTTTGAGCCATGGGATATCTGCATGAACGACCTGCTGGCGGGCACAATCACCCTGGACGGATTCCAGGGCTTGGCGGCTGTCGGCGGGTTTTCCTATGCCGATGTGCCGGAATCGGCCAAAGGTTGGGCCGCCACTATCCGTTTTAATCAGCGGCTGCAGGATATGTTTCTGGCCTTCTATAACCGTCCAGACACCTTCAGCCTTGGTATTTGTAATGGCTGTCAACTCTTCAGTCTTCTCGGCTGGGTGCCGCGCTTGGGCCTTGAAGACGAGCGTCAGCCTCGCTTTATTCACAATCTTTCCGGTAGATTTGAATCACGCTGGACAACGGTCAGGGTGCAGAAGAGTAGGGCGATGATGCTTGCAGGCATGGATGATCTGGTCTTCGGGATCCATGTCGACCATGGTGAGGGTCGGCTCTATTTCCCCGATATGGAGGTGCACAAGGAGATTCTGGCAGGCGGTCTGGCCCCGATTTTCTATGCTGATGACGAGGGTAATCCGACCGAGGCCTATCCTTTCAACCCGAACGGCTCGCCGGGTGGTCTAGCCGGGCTCTGCTCGGCCGATGGCCGGCATCTGGCCATGATGCCGCATCCTGAACGGGTTGTTCTGCCCTGGCAGGCCCATTATTTGCCGGAGAACATGAAACATCTCAAGGTGACGCCGTGGATGCAGATGTTCAGAAACGCCTACGACTGGTGTATATCCACGAGATAGGAGCGCACTTGTTCTTTTGCCCTCCGCTTCAATCAGCGGAGGGCCTTCTTGCGGCATCTGGGCTGATTGCAGCAGGACGCAGATATGTCGGCTTTCCCTCCGTTATTTCTTTTTTGCCAACTGCTTATCGAGCATAATTCTGAGGATGGTCCTGTCGGTCTCGACCATTCCGTCGTGACTGATTGCCCCCATGTTCTGGAGCGTTTTTTGTGTTGTATTGCCGATAATACCGTCGGTGTCCTTGACGTTGACTCCCTGCAGGGAAAACAGGGCGGCCTGGACTGCGGCCCCGGCCGCGGTATTGAGCTTGAGGGCGCAACCGGCCTTGGCCCCGTCACAGATAACCCCCGCCAGATCCTCCATGATGTTCTTGATCGCCCCTTCCATGTGGTGGATATCGCCGCCGACCAGATAGGTGATACCGGCGGTGGCCCCGGCACCCGCCGCCACCGAACAGCCGCAGACCGCTGAAAGCCTGCCGGTATGGGCCTTGACGTAGGCGGTGATGATGTGGCTGAGGCCTATGGCCTTGAGGACGGTCTCGTGGTCGTGATCGATGAAATCCTTGATTGCCCAGATCGGCAGGATGGCCGTCAGCCCATGATTGCCACTGCCGGCTGAGCTCATGGCCGGGAGGTTCACCCCATCCATGCGCGCATCGGCTGCAGCAGAGGTGAGTCTTCTTGCCGAGGTGGCCATATCGTTGACCAGCAGTTTCTGTTTGAGTAGACGGTCGATAGCCTTGCCGATCCCCAGTCCGTTTCCGTACTTGAGTCCGTGCTCGGCGAGTCGCAGATTATGGACGACTCCCTCTTCGAGAAAGGCCAGATCTTCGGCATCGAGTTCGGATACCAGTTCAAATATGTCCTCAAGGCTGAGTCCCCTGAGCCATTCCTCGAGTTCAGCAAGTTTCATTCCACCAGAGAGCACACCCTTTTTGGCAACCAGTGGTGACTCCAGTTCTTCACCGTTCAGACTGAGACTGACAATATTGTTATGGATATCAGTGATAAGTGATTCGGCGGTATCACCGCCTGCCACGATCCGACAGCGGATATACAACCCCGATTGCTCGCGCAGGTTGACACTGACCTTGCCCTGATCCAGCAGCCTTCTGGCGCAGTCGACGGTCTTGTCGTCGAGTGTCTCCAGGACCTCAAGCCCTCGCGCTGCATCTCCGCCGCAGGCGCCGAGGGCAGCGGCGGTATCGAGACCTGTCATGCCGCCACTGCCCGGAATGGTAACTGCCAGTCCGTTTTTATAGATGTTTGGATCTATCCAGATCTCAATATTATCAAAATTTTGGTGGGGAAGGAGGGTTGCTGCGGCGGCCGCACCGAGGGCAATGGCGACCGGTTCGGTGCAGCCCAGGGCCAGGGCGACTTCCATCCTCAATATGTCTTTTACGGTAAAACTCATAAGTTACCTTTGTGTGGTGGGCTTGGTTCAGGAAATAAGGAGGATCGCTTCAATTTCAATGTTTGATCCCAGGGGGAGGGCGGCTACCTGTACGGTCGATCGTGCCGGTGGTGTGGCGGGAAAATAGCCGGCATAGACCTCGTTGACCTCCCTGAAGACAGCCAGGTCAGTGAGAAAAATCGTGGTTTTGACAATCCCCGAGAGATCACCACCTGCTTCTTTGGCGATGGCCTTGAGATTATGCAGTACTTGGTGGGTCCGTGCAGATATTGTGTCGTCGATGAGTTTGCCAGTGGTTGGGTCGATCGGCAACTGGCCCGAGATGAAGACCAGATTGCCCGTTGAGATGGCCTGGGAGTAGGGACCGATGGCTGAGGGTGCTTTTTTCGTAGTAATGCTCTTTTTGTTCATTGTTGTGACTGGCCTCTAGGTGGTTGGTGTTTGTCGAGCCCTGATTTTTTTCAGATAATTGTACACAGTGTATTTTGATACTCCGGCCATAACAGCAACCTGCTCTACTGCCCCTTTCAATCTGAAGGCCCCGTCTCTCTCAAGGACCTCGATGAGCTTGGTTTTTTCTTCCATACTCATAGAAAATGGTTGTTTGCCAACTTCGAGGACTGCCCGGGAAAAGAGAGATTCGATTGTTTCATCCAGGGCTCTGGCAAAGGTCTCATTTTTCTCCTGGGGAGTTTCCAGGTTGTTGATGAAGGGCAGGAGCATCTGGCTGGCATTGAAGAATTCAGTTGTATCGAAGTTGATGCAGAAGGCGGCAACCGGTTTAGAGAGAGAGTCGCGGATGAAGATGGTGGTCGATTTCAAAGACCGCCCATCATTGCTCGTGGTTCGGTAGTTATGCAGATCTCTGATCTCATGATCTTGTTGTTGCAGGGTTCTGACCAGCAGATCCGTGGCAGGGGCCCCTGGTTTTCTGCCCGTCACGTTGCCGGCTATGTAGATCAGCGATTTCTGCAGCGAAGTGAGATCGTGTATGCAGACCTCACAATTACGGCCGAGAAAGCCGACTATTGCATCGGCGATACCTTGAAGATTCTGAAACAAAACGGTGGTGTCTGTCGTGAGTGCTGGGTTCGTCATTTTTTGCTGTGTTGTTCAGGCAGGATTAATTCCACTCCAAATCAAGCGCTAACTTTGTCGGCTGCGCTGTGCGGCTCCTCGCCGTACATGAATATAAGCATATGCACATTAATTCGTCAATCAAAAAATGTTGACGCAATCAAAAAAAGTGGAAAAATTGGCCGTTGAAACTTTTGACCTCGGATTTGTCGGGCAATGTACTTCAGTGAGAAAAAAGATAGCGAGGGTAGTGAGAAAGAAATTCTTGAAATTCATAAAAATTTGTGACGATAATACAGTAAAGACTTGTTTAACAACCTCTATCTCTACCTGTCAAAGGAGGGGCATGATGGCAGCGCAAAAAAACAATACTCTTCATTCTCACATCACCTCGGTCAAGAAAGGCGAGCGCGTTTTTGAAAATGCCTTTCAGAGTGTCAGCCGCATGATACTCGGCAAGAAGATCGAAAAGGTCATGGTAAACGGCAAATCCACCTTTGATTTTCAGATATTCAGGGAGAGTAAGAAGCATATCATCGGCATGTATGATGAGATCAACTCCTTTGTCTCCTTTGTCAAAGACGCCTCGGAGGGCGGCTCATCCAAGGAAATGGCCTTTGTTTTGGTTGGAGAGCCGGGTAACGGGAAGACCTTTTTGGTTGAATATCTCTGTGGAATGTATAGGGAATTTCTGTCTATTCCAGCGAATAAAAAATATACATTCCGCTTTATCAATCTCGATCAGATCGGCAGCTACGGCAATATCAAGACGATTGAATCCCAGACCTATGAGGATCCTATGGTCCTGGCGATGAATACCCATGAAAGCCGGACTGAGTCCGAACAGTACCTGGTCAGGCGCTACCGGGCCTCCGATGCTGAGATGACCCAGTGGTATGACAACTATCGCCCGCTTGGTGCCTGTTCTGCCTATATCTGGCACGATATCAGGCAGTTTACAGACGGAAAGATTGATGAAATGCTCAATTTTATCGAGATCGTACCAGTGCCTCTTATCGAGAGCCTCGGCACGGTCACGGGAAAATACCCGGCCAAGGACAAGATCACCTCGTCTGCGGTTGACCTCCTCGGTGAGGAATCGATCCAGCGGTTGCTCCATATCACCGACACCAACAATCCTTACCGCTTTGATCTGCGCCGTGGCGCCCTGGCCAGGGTTGCCGGTGGCGGCATCCATTTCAGTGACGAGATCTACAAGAACAAAAAAGATCTGGTGCAGGTCTATCTTGGCATCATTCAAAACCGGACGATCGAGATCGATGGCTATAAATGGCCGATCGACACCCTGATCATTGCCACCAGCAATAACTCTGAATTCAACCGTTTTCTCGCGGAGAAAGAAGAGGCCCCGATCGTTGATCGCTGCCGCATCTGCTATGTCTCGCACAATACCAACTACAAACTACAGCGTGAGTTGACGGCCTATGCCATCGGCAATGAATCGAAAACCACCCTGACCGGCAACATCATGCATCAGGATCCGAACCTGAATTATGCCGCCTCGGTGGCGACGGTTTTGACAAGGTTGCCGCGTTCGGAAAAACTCACCCCGATCGAAACCATGAAGCTTGCGGCCGGAGAGGTCGCCGGCGAGAAGAGCCTGAAGACTCTGTCGGAGGTGATAGACACCCTTAACCAGGATCATGACATCACCAAGCGCTTCGGCCAGAAAGGACTCGGTCAGAGAAATCTCGGCCGGTCCGTGCAACTGATGCTCGAGAGTTCCGAGACCAATGAAGGACGGTGTATGTACGCCTATGATATCTTCATTGCCTTGGAGCGGGTTGTTCTCGATTACGTTTCGGAGGCCGGTGATCGGGCCAAGTTCCTCGACGACCTGAAGATTGCCAAGGGCCTCTATCGAGAGCGGATCATGACCGAGATGTTCAATGCCTATATGGATGAGCCGCTGGCCATTCGTAAGGATGTGGTCAATTATGTCAACATGATCATCGGCATCGATGCCGAGAACCTCGGCGTCGACAAGATGTGGAAATACAAGAACCCCCAGACAGGCGAATTGCAGGCCTTGAAGATTGACGAGCGCTACATTGATTCGGTCGAAGATTGTCTCGGATTGAAGACCCGTGAGCAGAAGGATTCGTTCAGGACCTCCATCCGCAAGATCTATGGCCAGAAGATCTCCGTCCGACCGGACTATGATTTTATGGATAATCTTGAACTGGTCAAGGCCGTTACCGATGTCCGCCTCAAGTCGGATATCGCCGGTGCCGGAAGTCTCATAGGCGCGCTGGCCAACCGGACCAATGAGGAGAATCAGAAGCTCTATGACAGAATGATTGAGACCATGCTCCACAAACTCGGCTACTGCGCGACCTGTGCCCAGAAGACTATTGAGTATTTCTGCACCCAGGTGGATGAGAACTGAGAGTGATTTCGAGATGTATTTCCTCAACACATCTGAGGTTGAGACAATGAACAAACTGCACGCCCTCTATATATCCCTGCAAGAGAAGGGGCTGACACCCGAGCAGAAACGGATGATCGAGCATGAATTGCAACTGGTCGAAAAGGCGGGCGATATTCCCTTCATGCATGAGATGGGCATGCCTCCCCGGGCCAAGAGCCTGTATGACTGGGATGATCTGCGTCTCCTGCAAAACGCTACGCCTCCTCAGCTCGTGGCCATGTCCTCGGTGCATTCGCTTGATCATCTGCTGGAGCGTGACAGGCAGAGAGAGGAGGATGGCTTTCCTCGCAAGATCCGGGTGGGCAAAATGATGAAATCGGGTCGGGATGGAGATGATAAGGTGGTGGTGGTACCGACTACGGTCGAGGAAAAATTCATCCACGATCAGGTCCAGGTGAACGAGGAGGGAGAAGGCGAAGGGGAGGCTGAAGGCGGTGCCGGTGAGGGCGAAGAAGGTGAGGTCATCGGAGAGCAGCCGGTGCGCCAGGATCAGGGGGGCGGTGAAGGTGGCGCAGGTCAGGGCGAGGGCGGTTCCCATGAGCTGGAATCCAACGCTTATGACCTGGGTCGTATCCTCACCGAGCAGTTTCAACTCCCCAACCTCAAAGATAAAGGCAAGAAACGTTCTCTTACCAGATATACCTATGATCTGACAGATAAAAACCGGGGGTTTGGACAGTTTCTTGATAAGAAAGCGACTCTGCGGCGGGTTATAATGACCAACATCGCCCTGCAACGCATTGCCAGGCATCAGCAGATTGATACTCAGCGATTGCTCATCTCGCCACGAGACCGGGTGTATAGAATCCTGTCACGGGAGAAAGATTACGAATCCCAGGCCATGGTCTTTTTTGTCCGGGATTATTCCGGCTCGATGAGCGGTAAACCGACTGAACTAATAGTCAACCAGCACATTCTTATCTATTCTTGGCTAGCCTTTCAGTATGAAAACCAGGTCAAGAGCCGTTTCATTCTCCATGACACCGAGGCCAAAGAGGTCGAGAATTTCCATACCTATTACAATTCCCGTGTGGCCGGTGGGACCCAGGTTTCCGCAGCTTACAAACTGGTGAATCATATTGTCGAGGAAGAGAATCTCGCTCGGGATTACAACATTTACATCTTCCATGGGACGGATGGCGATGACTGGGACACCAAGGGAGAAGAGGCCCTACCCGAGCTGAAAAAGATGCTTGTTTACGCGGCCCGGATCGGTATCACTATTGCTGAAAATGGCTACGGGGTCTCCGGCAAAAGCGAGGTCGAGCGGTATCTGCGCAAATCGGGCCTGCTGGAGGAAAGAAGTGATCTGCTTCGTATGGACGTAATAGATAAGGAGAGTAAGGAGGGGCGATTGATTGAGGGTATTAAACGTCTCATTTCATAACGGGAGCAGAGGAGCGGGAAGGGCTGCAAGGCCCTCAGTCAAGGGAGCGATATGGAACTGATAAGCCAGCACGCAAAGAAAATCATGGAAGGTTGCAAGGAGAGGGCCCGGGATGCCGGTCTCCGCTTCCAGGATCAGAGTCTTGAATATATCGTGACGAATCGTGATCTTCTGCAACTATCTCCCAAAATCATGATCCCGACCCTGTACGATTATTGGGTGCAGGATGTTGAGGTGCTGAAAGGGCAGGGCAGGTATGAACTCTATCCCAATAACCCGTACGAAACGGTCATCAATACCCGGCCTGCCATCTCGTTTTATAACGATAACAACCCCGACTGGCTGAACGTGATGATCTTCTATCATGTCATTGGTCACATCGATTTCTTCCAGAACAACCTGTTTTTTCGTCATACCTGGGGCTATGATTTTGCTGGCCGGGCCCTGTCTGATAAACGCCTCATCGCCAAGCTACGGTCGGAAAAAGGCCGCTGGGTCGATTACATTATTGAATTCTCCCGGGCGGTTGACAATCTCGTGGGCTATTTTGATGTCCTGGCAAGTCTGACGAAGACCCGGGCCACGGGAAGTGCGGCGCTGCTGGATTTCTATTTTGATATCTTCCTGCAGCGCGACGGGCAGGGCACAGTTACTCACTATGTTCGGGAGATTGAGAGATATAATCAAATGTTACGTGACAATCCAGAGGATGGGCAGCTGTTGTTCCTTGAGACTGTCAAGCGCAGTTATGCAGAATTCGAGTCGCTCTACGAGAAGCACCATCGTGAAAAGAAACCTACAGAGAGCATCGATCTGCTGCAGTTTCTCATGGAGCACTCGAAGTTTCTCAACAAGGAGGAAAATCGCTGGATGTTGACGGTAATGGAGGTGATGCGCTCGACATCGCTCTACTTCCAGCCGCAAATCAGGACCAAAATTCTCAATGAAGGTTGGGCAAGTTATTGGCATGAAAAACTTTTTCTGAGCGATGACCGCATCGGTGGCCACGAAGTGGATTATGCTATTGTCAATGCCCGGGTCACATCGATGCCAAGGGTCGGCCTGAATCCTTATGCCCTCGGCATGCGTCTGTTTGATTATCTTGAAGATAAGGCCAGTAAAGGGAAAATATCATTTGATTATCTAATGTTGCAAGATAAACACGAGCGTGATCACTATGACAGCGGGGCCGGAAAGGGGCGGGAGTTTATCTTTGCCGTCCGGGAAAACTATGCGGATTCTATGTTTATCAATTCCTTCATTGATCAGGATTTCGTTGATCTGCACCGACTTTTTGTGGTAGGCAAGCGCCTCAATAAAGAGAAAATGACTTGGCAGTACTATGTGAAGAGCAGGAAGGCGGAGGACTACAAGGAGATGGTGACGGATTCCCTTTATCATCCGCCGTCGATCAAGGTGAACGTTGATGAAAGTTCAACCCTTATTCTCAATCATGTCTTTGAGGGCAAACCTCTTGTCCGTGAATATATCGAGGCCACGATGCTGGGCCTGGAATATCTCTGGGGTGGCAAGGTCTGTCTGTATACCTCGGAACCGGTTCCCGTTAAACCCCAAACCCAGCAGCCTTCATTGGGCCCTGCCGTAAAACAGGAGAAACCGAAACAGGAGATCAGTTGGAAGCGTTTCCGTTATACTATGAGCGAGAAAAAGTTGTTCCGAGAACTGATTGATGTTCACGGTTGAACGTGGATTATCTAGAAAACGGCTCAAAGCAGGGAGTTATGTCAATGCGCGATCTCACTAAGGCTATGGAAAACCTCAAGAGGCATGAGAGTGGCTGGCAGCAGCAAGCCATGCTCTCGTTTGCCGAATTCCTGCAGGAGGTAATCGCCCAGCCGACCCGGATCATCCGTAATGTCTATCAGGTGTATGCGGATATGATCAGCGCCTTTGTTTCGGCGGGAGAAGATGAATACAGTGATGATCCGGAATCGATCAATTATCTGAGCTATAATTGCAATAAGTTGTTCGTCGAGGATTCCGATCACCCATTTTTCGCCGATCGGCTATTTGCCAATCGTCTGATTCGGCATGTTGAAGCCTTGTCTGTTGGGGCCCAGCAGAACAAGATCTATATTTTCGAGGGACCGCATGGTAGCGGCAAGTCAACCTTTCTCAACAATCTTCTCCGCAAGTTTGAGGAATACGCCAATACCCCGGAGGGAAAGCGCTACGAGGTGGTATGGCGACTGAAGCGGGATGATCTGGTTGGTGGTGTACATTCACTTTCATCTCTAACTGAAAAACTGGCTTGGGTTTTGGAGCAGCAGGACAAAAAAGAGAAAACGCTTGAGGAAAAGGATGAATGCAGGGACCAAACTGGTCTTGCAGATTATTTTGAAGTCCCCTGTCCCAGCCATGACCACCCTCTACTGATTATTCCTAAAGATGTGCGCAGGCAGTTTTTTGATGATTTGTTCGAAAATGACAACTTCAAATGGCGCCTCTACACCGAAAAAAAATATGATTGGATTTTTGAGGAATCTTCTTGCACAATCTGCACCTCAATTTTTCAGAATCTGCTAAAAAAATACCAGGATCCTCTCAAGGTGATGGAGTTTGTCTTTGCCCGGCCTTATTCCGTGGACAGGAGGTTGGGTCAGGGCGTATCGGTTTTCAATCCCGGAGATGAGCCCCTGCGGCAGAATATCATCCACAATGAAGTGATCCAGCGTAGTCTTGATCATCTTTTCTGTTCTTCCCGACCGGCCAGTTATCTCTATTCGCGTTACGCCAAGACCAACAATGGCATTTACGCCCTGATGGATATCAAGTCACACAATACTGAAAGGCTGATGGAGCTGCATAATATCATCAGCGATGGCGTGCATAAGGTCGAGGATATCGAAGAGCGGGTCAATTCATTATTCTTTGCCCTGATGAACCCGGAAGACCGGAAAGTCCTGAGCGACCTGCAGGCCTTCTCGGACCGCATAGAATATATCAATATCCCCTATGTTCTCGATCTTAAAACAGAAGTAGAGATATATCGAGAGATTTTCGGCAGACATATCAACGAGAGCTTTCTGCCGAGAGTGCTGCATAATTTCGCCAGGGTAATTATCGCCACCCGTCTGCGGACTAAGTCCGATGCGATGCTGGAATGGATAAGCAAACCGGAAAAATATGAGCTTTATTGCGACAACCATCTGCAGTTGCTCAAGATGGAGATTTTCACCGGGTACATCCCCCCATGGCTTGATGAAGAGGATGTGGCGGCCTTTACTGCCAAACGTCGGCTCAACATTATCGCGGAATCGGAAAAGGATGGTTGGAAAGGTTTGTCCGGGCGTGATTCCATTAAGATGTTCAATGAATTTTATGCAATCTATGCCCGAGATGACAAGCTCATAGACATGTCGATGCTCGGCAAATACTTTAGAAAGTATTGCAAGGATGACAGGGACATCCTGCCCCAGGGTTTTCTCGATTCTTTGCAGAGGATGTATGATTACACAGTTCTGCAGGAGGTGAAGGAATCTCTCTATTATTACAACGAGGAACAGATATCCAGAGATATTCAGAATTATATGTTCGCCGTGAACTTTGAGGTGGGGACAACAGAAGCATGTCAATTCACTAACGAGAAAATAGAGATCAGTGAGGCTTTTTTCCAGAGGATTGAATCCCGTCTATTGGTAGATCAAAAGGATGCGCCGGCTTTTCGGAACAATGTGCAAAAGGCCTATACCACGAATGCACTGACCCAGGAGATGCTGCGGGATAGTCTCGCTATTACAGAAACATCACTGTACACGCATCTGTACGAGAAATATGTCCATAACCTCAAGGAAAAGGTCTTGGAGCCCTTTCTGAAGAATGAAAATTTCCGACGGGCAGTCAAGGATTACAACGAGGAGGCCTTTAAGACCTATGACAAGAAAATCCAGGACGATGTGGATTTTCTCATGCACAATCTTCACAAGAAACATGGTTATTCGCGGCAGGGCGCAAAAGAGATCTGCATCTATGTCATCGACAACAATCTTGCCAGGGCCTTTGCCGGTCGCTGAGATTATTCCCTCGGCTTTGACTCGTGCTTATCGGCACGAAAAAGGGCCTCCTTGATGTGATCGATGATGATCTCACACAATCCCGGCTGCCGACCAAGGCCATGGGTAATGTTTTCCACTTCCAATCCTTGCCGTTGCAGGCACAGGAGCCATGAATTATCTCCTGTGCCGATAACGTCTCTGTTGTAATGCATGCCGGCAACAAGGAGCACGGGGATCATGCAGACCTGTTTGAATCCTGCGGCGGCAATTTCTGCAGGAATCGTCTCTGATACCGGATTTTTCTCAACCACTCCCACAAAAATACGCTGACCAAAACGTCGCCGGAAAACAGCCTCTAGTGCATGATAAGCCACCCAAATCGGATGGTTGGTGCCGTGGCCGATCAGCAGGATGGCCTTGTCTGGACGGGAGAGGATGGAAGGGGCGAGGCAGTCGGCCAGTTGCTGGTAATCCAGAGGTGTGTAGAGAATGGGCATCCCTATATGGCAGGAGAGTGCACTTTTTCTGCATTCCGTAAGGAGTTGATGAAACTCATGTCCCGGCAGGAGATGGAGAGATTGTATGACTGCCTGCCTGCATCCCTGGTTTGCAAGATCCTGTAGCACTTCCAAAGGACTATAGGAGGGTTTTCCCGTTTGTTCATGCAGTTGCCTGTTCACTCCCCTTGAGGTGTAGGCCCAGAAAACCGGATGTCCGGCGAAGCGAGTCCGAACCTGCTGTTCGATATCCTGGTAGGTGGCAAATGCTTGCGAGGTAGTGCCGAAAGCTGCCAGAACAAGAGGAGTTTTCATGTCTTGATTGGATGGTTTCAGGGTGAAAAAAACTAGCAGAACAACACGCGATGGTATGATTACTTGACAGTATAGCTCTGCATTGGGGAAAAATCCAGTGCAAGATGTGCGATAAAAGCTCAGATGTATTGATAATGTCAGGAAAATACTGAACGTGGCCATGTTTCTGATAGCTGTTTTAGTAAATTATTTTTTACTAAAATAGAGGATGGTGTTGACATTGAC
>JAUYSF010000418.1 GCA_030696435.1 Desulfoprunum sp.
GCCGTCTATCGTCTTGGTAAGTATAAAAAATCCAACCAGAATACCTGTTTCACCCAGACACCGCTGGTGCTCCCCGGCACCAGGGTGACAAGGGGTACCGTCCTGGCCGATGGACCGTCCTGTGAGCAGGGCGAACTGGCCCTGGGGAAAAATGTCACAATAGCCTTTATGCCCTGGCGAGGTTTCAACTTTGAGGACTCGATTCTGATCAACGAGAGACTGCTCAAGGAAGATACCTTCACCTCTGTACATATTGAGGTGTTTGAGACAATGGCTCGGGATACCAAACTGGGAAAAGAAGAGATCACCCGAGATATCCCGAATGTCAGTGAAGAGACGCTGCGCAATCTTGACGATTCTGGCATTGTCAGGATAGGTGCCGAGGTCAAGGCTGGCGACACTCTTGTCGGTAAGGTTACCCCGAAAGGTGAAACCGTTCTTTCCCCTGAAGAAAAACTCCTCAGAGCGATCTTCGGTGAAAAAGCTCAGGATGTAAAGGACTCTTCTCTGCGTGTCCCCCCCGGTGTTTCGGGTATTGTCATTGATGCCAAGGTGTTTTCTCGCAAAGGGGTCGACAAAGATGAGCGGTCCCTAATGATAGAGGACTTAGAGATAGAAAAGCTCAATCAAGATAAGATTGATGAGATCCGGAGCCTGAAGCGTGGTGTTTGCCGAGAAATTGGCAATATCATCGCTGGTCGTACTGCAAAAGGCGACATTATCGGTGTATCCGGGCAGGTTGTGGTCAAACTCGGAAAGAAAATTAGTGCTGATATGGCCCTTGAAATTGGATTTCATAATCTGCGTGACATCGACTTCTCTGAGAAAAATAAGTACGAAGACCTTATAGATGCCGCCTTTGCGCGGTATGATAAGCAGGCCCGTCTCATTTCCGACCGTTATGATGGAATTATCGACAGGATGCGAAAAGGAGACGACCTGCCTCCCGGTGTGGTTAAGATGGTCAAGGTGTATGTTGCGACCAAACGTAAACTGTCAGTCGGTGATAAAATGGCCGGTCGGCACGGCAACAAAGGTGTTGTCTCACGACTACTTCCAGAAGAGGATATGCCATTTTTTGCCGACGGAACCACAGTCGATATAGTGCTCAACCCGCTGGGCGTACCATCACGTATGAATGTCGGCCAGGTACTCGAGGTTCATCTTGGGTTTGCTGCAAAAAAACTTGGTGAGCAGCTTGAGCTACTTGCCCGCGAGCATGCTGTGGAGGCAATCAAGAAGAAACTTGAGGCTGTCTATGCCAAGGATGAATATGAGGCCATTGTCACAGGCAAGGACGATAGCGAGCTCATTGCCTGGGCGCGAGAACATCAGAAGGGTCTGCACATGGCGAGTCCGGTATTCGACGGTGCGGAAGAGGGGCAGATACGTCGCCTGCTTGTGGAAGCAGGGGTTGATGAGGTTGGCCAGAGTCAATTGTATGATGGTCTGACGGGCGAGCCCTTTATGAACAAGGTTACTGTTGGTGTCATGTATATGCTGAAACTACATCACCTTGTCGATAATAAAATTCATGCGCGATCTACAGGGCCATATTCACTTGTGACCCAGCAGCCTCTTGGTGGCAAGGCCCAGTTTGGCGGACAGAGACTCGGTGAGATGGAGGTGTGGGCAATGGAGGCTTATGGGGCCGCCTATACACTCAAAGAGTTCCTGACGGCTAAATCTGACGATGTTGAAGGTCGTACCACCATGTATGAACGTATCGTCAAAGGGAATAATTTTCTGACAACAGGCCTGCCTGAGTCCTTCCACGTTCTCGTCAAAGAGCTGCAGGGACTATGTCTGAATATGGAATTACTCGAAGATTAAAGAGTCCATTTTCTTCGAGTTGTATCGGAGACACTGGACTCTCTATATATATCCCAGTTAGGGCATAATCTCTTCAAGATCCGACCCGGACTGCCGTAGTCGGACAAATCCTATAATACGAGGGAGAGGTGATCGCGTGGAAGAGCTATTCAATTTTTTTCAAAAACCAAAAGCCCCCGCTCAATTCAAAAGGGTTAAAATCTCACTGGCTTCTCCCGAGAAAATCATGGATTGGTCTCATGGTGAGGTTAAAAAACCTGAAACTATAAATTATCGAACCTTTAAACCTGAGCGCGATGGCCTTTTCTGTGCCAAAATATTTGGCCCTGTAAAAGACTTTGAGTGTAACTGCGGCAAGTATAAGCGCATGAAACACCGTGGGGTCGTCTGTGAAAAGTGCGGGGTCGAGGTTATTCAGTCGAAAGTCCGGCGCGAACGGCTGGGACATATAAAACTGGCAGCACCCGTTGCGCATATTTGGTTTCTGAAGAGTTTGCCGAGTAAAATTGGTGCTGTCCTCGATATGACTCTTAAACAGCTCGAAAAAATCCTCTACTTCGAGCAGTATGCTATTGTTCAATCTGATGTAGATGGTTTTCCTCCGGGGACACTTCTCAGTGAGGAAAAATATCGTCAGATGAAAGACGAGTACCCTGGAAAGTTCAAGGTGGGAATCGGTGCTGAGGCCATCCGTGATCTTCTGGCGAGCCAGGATTTGGTAACCCTTTCTAGGGAATTGCGCGAAGAAATGGCTACAACCAATTCCCAAACCAAAAGACAGAAGCTTGGTAAGCGACTTTTTGTCATTGAAGCATTTTGTGAATCCGGAAATAAGCCGGAATGGATGGTCCTTGAGGTTATCCCCGTGCTTCCCCCAGACCTCAGGCCCTTAGTTCCCCTTGAGGGCGGCAGGTTTGCGACTTCCGATCTCAATGATCTTTATAGAAGAGTCATCAACAGAAACAACCGTCTCAAAAGACTTCTTGAACTTGATGCGCCAGACATTATCATTCGCAATGAAAAGCGGATGCTACAGGAGGCAGTTGACGTCCTCTTCGATAATGGTCGGCGAGGGAGAGTGATCACCGGGGCTAACAAACGGCCGCTGAAATCACTCTCCGATATGCTCAAAGGAAAACAGGGACGCTTCCGGCAGAACCTTCTGGGTAAACGTGTTGATTACTCAGGTCGTTCAGTTATTGTCGTCGGTCCGCATCTGCGATTGCACCAGTGCGGGATTCCGAAAAAAATGGCGCTTGAGCTTTTTAAACCCTTTATCTACAACAAACTGGAGCGTAAAGGTTTTGTAACTACCATTAAAAGTGCCAGAAAAATGGTGGAAAAAGGGGTCAAGGAGGTATGGGATGTCCTTGACGAGGTGGTGACGGAATATCCAATTATCCTCAATCGCGCCCCTACCCTGCATCGCCTTGGTATGCAGGCATTTGAGGCGGTATTGATTGAAGGAAAGGCAATTCAACTGCATCCGCTTGTCTGTATGGCATTCAACGCCGACTTTGATGGAGACCAGATGGCCGTGCACGTCCCTCTGTCTGTTGAAGCACAGGTTGAGGCGAGGGTGCTCATGATGTCGACCAACAACATCCTGTCTCCTGCCAACGGCGAACCGGTCATCATCCCTTCTCAGGATATCGTTCTCGGTCTGTACTACATGACGCGCGAGCGTATCAATGTGGTGGGTGAGGGGATGGTGTTTGCCAATATCTCGGAAGCGCGAATTGCCTATGACTATAACGAAGTTCATCTCCAGGCTAAGGTCAAGGTCCGGATGAACGGGATACTGGTTGAAACAACCATGGGCCGCATCATTGTGGGGGATCTTTTACCGACCAGCATCCCGTTTGATGAAGTTAATAAGGTGCTGACCAAGAAGGCTCTGGCCCAGCTCATCGATTATACATATCGAAATGCCGGCACGAAAGATACCGTCATTCTTGCAGACCGGCTCAAGGATATCGGCTACGAATATGCCACGAAGGCTGGTATTTCCATCTGTATCAATGATATGAAAATTCCTCTAAGTAAAGAGGATTTCGTTGAGAAAGCAGAAAAAGATGTACTCGATGTTGAGCAGCAATATATTGATGGACTGATAACTTCGGGTGAAAAATACAACAAGGTTGTCGATATCTGGTCAAAAGTCACTGAAGATGTGGCCAATGAGATGATGAAAGAGATCAAGGTCGGCTATTTCCGGGATAAGGACAAAAACCTGGTGGAAGCGCCGAGTTTCAACTCTATCTTCATCATGGCTGACTCTGGCGCCCGTGGATCGAGGGACCAGATTCGGCAACTTGCCGGAATGCGTGGCCTCATGGCTAAGCCATCAGGGGCCATTATTGAGACACCTATCAAGGCAAATTTCCGTGAAGGATTGGGAGTGCTCGAGTATTTCATCTCAACTCATGGCGCCCGTAAGGGGCTTGCTGACACTGCACTTAAGACGGCCAACTCAGGATATCTTACTAGACGGCTTGTAGATGTAGCTCAGGAATCGACTATCATCGAGCGAGACTGTCAGACCATTGATGGAATGATCGCTGAACCGCTTCTCGATGGAGGGGAAATAATCGTTCCTCTGGGTGATCGTATCCTCGGTCGAGTAGCTCTTGAGGATGTCTGTGACCCGTATTCCGGGGAGGTCTTGGTTGAGCCCGGAAAAGAGATTACAGAAGAGAAGGTTCGATTGATTCAGGAAGCGGGCATTGACCGGGTAATGATCAGGTCTGTACTGTCTTGCCGGTCACGGCGCGGAGTCTGTGCAGCATGCTATGGCCGTGATCTTGGCCGGGGGCACATGGTGAACATTGGTGAGGCTGTAGGTGTTATTGCTGCCCAGTCCATTGGTGAACCAGGGACGCAGTTGACCATGCGTACCTTCCACATCGGTGGTACGGCGCGCCGTTCCGTCGAACAGGCGGAATTGAAGACCCAGCGCGGAGGTAAGGTTGGCTTCAAGAATCTTCACCATGTAGAAAATGTAGATGGTATTAAGATTGTCATGAATCGTAATGCTGAAATCACTATCACCGATGAACTTGGCCGCGAGCGTGAGCGCTTTAAAGTAAACTATGGCGCTCAGATCACAGTTAATGAGGGAAGTGATGTTGAAGCAGGAACGATACTCGCTGATTGGGATGCCTATACTATCCCAATCGTTGCTGAAGTTGGTGGTATAATCAAATATGGAGATATATTTGAAGGTATGACCATGCAGGAAAAGGTAGATCCCGTAACCGGTAAATCCTCAATGGTCATCGTCCATTCGTCTGGTGGCGCCCAGTTGAACCCTCGTATCTCGGTGAAGAATGATCGAGGCAAGACACTCAAACTTCCCGATTCAGAGGTCTATGCTCGATACAGTCTTCCGGTTGGTTCGATCATTGCTGTGAACGAAGGAGATGCGATTAAACCAGGTACGATTGTCGGCAAGATCCCTCGTGAAACCTCCAAAACCAAAGATATTACCGGCGGTCTTCCACGAGTGGCCGAGCTGTTCGAAGTACGCAAGCCAAAGGAACCAGCGATTATTTCTGAGATTGATGGCCGTGTTAGCTTTGGCAAGGAGCTGAAGGGGAAACGGCGGGTACTTGTTACTCCCGAATATGGTGAGCCACAAGAATATTTAATACCAAAGGCCAAACATATCATTGTCCACGAGGGCGATTATGTCCAGGCCGGAGAGCCACTCATGGAGGGTACGGTTGTTCCGAACGATATTCTCCGGGTTCTTGGTGTCAAAGAGCTGGCCAAATTTCTTGTCAATGAAATCCAGGAGGTGTATCGGCTCCAGGGCGTCAAAATTAATGACAAACACATTGAGGTTATTGTTCGGCAAATGCTGAGAAGGGTGCAGATTTCTGCCGCAGGTGAATCTAAGTTCATGATTGGCGAGCAGGTTGAGTGGTGGAAATTTGAAGATGAACGTGATCGCTTGATCGTTGCAGGGCTTACTCCTCCAGTGGCTGAACCAATGCTGCTCGGTGTGACGAAGGCTTCGCTGTCAACGGAGAGCTTTATTTCCGCAGCCTCATTCCAAGAAACAACGAAAGTTCTCACGAATGCCGCGATGGCGGGTAGGATAGACGAACTTACCGGTCTGAAAGAAAATGTTATTATGGGGCGTCTCATTTCCGCTGGAACTGGATTGAAGGGGAATTAATGGAGAGTATAAAACCAACAGCAAAAGGTTTTTCATCTTGACACATTTGTAATGGTGGGGTAAATATCTTTTCTTTCGTGCTGAAAATTTAAGACCGATCTGCAGCCGGATACTCGGCGAAACAAAAATAGGTTAGTCAAACAGGAGCAGTAAACGCAATGCCAACAATTAACCAACTCGTAAGGCAGGGTAGAAAGAAGATTGTCAAAAAGACAAACACCCCCGCTTTAAAAGGATCACCTCAGAAACGAGGTGTCTGTGTACGTGTATATACCACAACCCCCAAAAAGCCGAACTCTGCTCTGCGAAAGGTTGCCAGGGTAAGATTGACGAACGGAATTGAGGTAACATCATATATTCCCGGTATAGGTCACAACCTGCAGGAGCATTCAGTCGTGCTTATACGCGGTGGAAGAGTGAAAGATCTTCCTGGTGTGCGGTATCATGTTATCCGTGGTACTTTGGACACATTGGGTGTAACTGCCAGGCGCCAGGGGCGTTCGAAATATGGAGCTAAGCGGCCTTCTTGATGAGGGGTGCTGAGGTGAGGGGATAAAATGTCACGCAGAAAAACTATTGAAAAACGACCGATAGACGCAGATGAACGGTTTGGTAGCGTTCTGGTAAGTAAATTTACGAACGGCTTGATGGAGAGAGGGAAGAAAAGTGTAGCGCAGCGCATATTCTATGATGCCATGGATATCGTCACCTCCAAAATTCAGGAGACTGACTCGCTGACCGTTTTCGAAGAGGCAATGGAAAAGGTTCGCCCCAAGGTTGAGGTAAAGTCACGCCGTGTGGGTGGTGCAACCTATCAGGTGCCCATGGAAGTGCGACAGACCCGGCGAAATGCTCTGGCTATCCGCTGGATAATCAACTATTCCAAATCCCGTTCCGGAAAGTCGATGTCTGAGAAACTGGCTGCGGAGCTTATGGATGCCTACAATAATCGCGGTGCTTCGGTAAAAAAACGTGACGATACGCATCGTATGGCCGAGGCCAATAAGGCCTTTGCCCATTATCGTTGGTAATATCAAATATTGTAGCTCGATGAGGTTGGCGTCAGCGGTATACAAGATACTTTTGAGGTACGTTGATGGTGGCCCGGAGAGAGGATTTGGCAAGCATGCGCAATATTGGCATAATGGCCCATATTGACGCAGGAAAGACCACTACGACAGAGCGAATACTTTATTACACTGGGAAATCGTACAAAATTGGTGAGGTTCATGAGGGTACAGCCATCATGGACTGGATGGAGCAGGAACAGGAAAGAGGGATTACGATAACTTCTGCAGCAACTACCTGTTTTTGGAAGAATCATAAAATCAATATCATTGATACGCCGGGTCACGTTGATTTCACTATTGAGGTGGAAAGGTGTTTGAGGGTGCTTGATGGTGTGATTGCAGTCTTTTGCGCGGTCGGAGGTGTGGAGCCACAGTCAGAGACTGTTTGGCGGCAGGCTGATAAATATACCATTCCACGGATCGCCTTCATCAACAAGATGGACCGTGTCGGTGCAGATTTTAAACGTTGCATAGAGATGATGGTGAAAAGGCTGGGGGCTAATCCCTTGCCGATCCAGATTCCGGTAGGAACTGAAGCAGAGTTTGAAGGTGTAATAGATCTAATAGAAGAGAAAATGCTGGTATTCACAGAGCAGTCTCTTGGGCAGGATATCATTGAGTTAGAGATTTCTGCCCCATACATAAATGAATTCACGGCCGCACGTATGGCACTCCTCGAGAAGTTGGCCGACTTCGATGAGGGTGTCATGGAAAAATTCTTAAACGATACATCGATATCAAAGACTGAGATTTATAACGCTCTCAGAAAAGCGACACTGGCGTTGGATATTGTGCCAGTGTTATGTGGGAGCGCTTTTAAGAATAAAGGTGTGCAACCTTTGCTTGATAGCGTTATACGCTATTTGCCTTCTCCGCTTGATGTGCCAGCTGTTGAGGGCATGGATCACGATGGAAAGCTGGTGCGAAGGGAAGCTGATCCCGATAAGCCGTTTGTGGGGTTAGTGTTCAAGCTAATGAGCGATGCTTTTGTTGAAAATCTGGCCTTTGTCAGGATCTATTCAGGTAGACTTTCGCTAGGCGATAAGATAATTAATCCGGTAAAAGGTAAGCAAGAAAAAGTCGCCAAAATACTCAAGCTTCATGCTAATAAACGTGAAGAGGTCTCAGAGCTGGCAGCGGGCGATATTGGGGCAATTGCTGGGCTCAAGTTCACCACCACTGGTGATACGCTGTGCGGAAAAGGTGATTTTATCGTTCTGGAAAGAATGGACTTCCCCGAACCCGTGATTGGAATCGCCATTGAGCCAAAAAGCAAGGCGGAAGAAAAAAAACTTGCCGAAACTCTGCAGAAAATAGCGAATGAAGACCCATCGTTTACCATCTCAGTGAATCGAGACACTGGGCAGACCATAATTGCGGGAATGGGGGAGTTGCATCTTGAAATCATAGTAGATCGCTTGTTGAATGATTTCAAAATTGGAGCAAGTG
>JAUYSF010000438.1 GCA_030696435.1 Desulfoprunum sp.
TAGCCAGTCTCATTTTGTCACAGGAATCGACATGCAGAAATCAACCGACGAAAAGCCTCGCGAGTGGCTGCTGTTCTTTTACACCATCCCGGCGATCCCAGTGAACAGCAGGGTGAAGATCTGGCGTAAGCTGCTCAAGGCCGGTGCTGTCCAGCTCAAAGGAAGGGTCTATATCCTCCCCTGCAGTGACGAACACCGGGAGGCTTTGCAGTGGCTTCTTGCCGAACTTCCGGCCATGAGAGGCGAAGGCCTCCTTGTCAAAACTGGAAGCATCGAACCGTTGCAAGACTAAGATATTATAGAACTATTCAACGAGCAGCGACGCCAACAATACCAGCAAATCGCCGACACGATCGAGGCCTTCGCCGGCCGGATTCAGAATGTGCACAAGGGCGGTAAAGAGAAAAAAAACACCAGCCTCTTTAAACAGTACGAAAAAATCCAGGCCGAGTTCCAGGGTGTGCAACGGCTTGATTTTTTCCAGTCAAGCCGTGGCCAGGAACTGGCAAAAGAGGTCACGGCCATCCGGCGACAGCTCGACGAACTCACGGCAGAAGAGAAAGGACGTCTCAAATATCCAGCCACAAATCTTCTAGGAAAGAGCCGGACCGAAGATTTCGCAGGCCTCATCTGGGTCACCCGAAAACGGCCCTATGTCGACAGAATGGCCTGCGCCTGGCTGATCCGCCGCTTTATTGATCCGCAAGCAACCTTCTCTTTTAAAGAAGAGGCCGAGATGGCCGAGATCGATCATGCTCAAGAAGTTTCTTTTGATGTCCGAGGTGGTGTCTTCACCCATATCGACGACATGTGCACCTTTGAGGTCATGCTCCAGTCCTTTGCCATTGAGGACACGGCCGTTCAGCGCATCGCCCGAATCGTTCATGATATCGATATGAAGGATGACAAGTTTCAAACCCTTGAGGGCCAGGGACTTGAGATGATCCTGAAGGGCTTCCGCAATCAGGCACTCTCCGACAGCGCGACCCTCGAAAAGGGTATCGCGGTCTTCGAGGCGCTCTCTGCTTCTCTTACTGAAAATAATTAAACCTACGGAGCACAAATATGCCATCTATCGAAAAACATGTCAAAATCAGTCTCATTCCATTTCCAAGTCAAGATGAGAACGCGAAGGCAAGTGAGCAGCGACGAGGAGCCGCACAGCGCAGCCGACAAAGTTAACGCTTGAGTTGGAATTGGAATAAAGCGAACCGGCAAGGAATATCTGAAGGTGCATCAATGGATTGATGATCCGGCAAACAAAAATGAGCGGCACGATATCACAAAGATCCCGGATACTTTTCAGATGTTCAAGGACAAATACGGGGAAGAGGCCGCGCGAGAATACGTGCAGCACCTGAGCGATGACATCAAAGGACGGTTTAATCATGTCCTTGAAGATCTGAGCAAGGATATGGCCTCAGCCATTTCCTATTTCGGTTCTAAATAACAGGAGCGGGCAATGGAGAAGAAAACCGGTTTCTACGGGCTCTGCACCTCAGGTTTTTTGGCCAGGGCATCGTACGCCCTGGCCAGGACGCCGGTGCTTGCCCTGTTTGCCGCCTCCTTTGGTGTAGGACCGGAGGCCATAGGTTTTGCCGTGGCCATTTCCACCGTAACCGGTGTCTTTTTCAAGATGCCTGCCGGGGTTATCTCTGATATCATCGGCAGGCGTCGAACCATGCTGGTCGGCCTGACGTTCTTTGCCGTCATTCCCTTCCTCTACCTGCTGGTCGATTCCTATAACAGCCTGCTCCTCGTCCGTTTTCTCCACGGTTTCGCCACAGCTATCTACGGCCCGGTTATCATGGCAGTAGTTATCGACATGGCTGGAGAGCGGCGTGGCGAGATGCTCTCAACATTTTCATCCGTGACCATTGTCGGCAACCTTATCGGCGCTCCCTTAGGCGGATTTTTGCTCACCCGTCTGGCAGGAGGAGGGACACAAGAGCTTGTCCACTATCATATCATCTATGGTATTGTCGCCGCCCTCGGCATGGTGTCACTCATCGCAGGTATCTGGGCGAGCAAGGATTTACGAGCAAAAGAGACCGATGCCAAACTCGGCAAAGCTGCTCTTTCCGCCGTCTTCCAGCATTTTTTTCATAGCCTGAAAAATATCCTTACCGACCGGCGCATTATCGTCACCAGCAACATGGAAGGGGTGCAGAATCTCTCGGTCGGGGCCATGGAGGCATTCATGCCGATCTATATGGTTATGGTGCTCGGCTTTTCAGAGTTCGAAGCAGGGCTGCTCTGGGGTATCCAGATTTTTGTCACCATCATCGCCAAACCGCTGATGGGCAAGATATCCGATCGCCATGGCAGAAGCCCGCTGCTCTTCTGGGGCATGTTTGTCTGCGCCGCACCTTTTGCCATGATCCCCTGGGTCTCTGATTTTTATCTGCTTCTCGGTCTTGCTGCAGTTTTTGGCCTCGGTGAGGCCATCGTCAGCTCTTCGTCCGCCGCTATGGTCGCCGATTTCTGTAAAGAAGATAATATCGGCTCAGCCATGGGCGTCTTCGGCACCCTCTATGACGTCGGCCATGCCACTGGCCCGATTCTTGCCGGAGTCCTCATTGGCCTCTCCAGCGGACAGGATTTCCGGCTCGCCTTCGCCATTATTGCCGGTATCCTTGTGGCATCAGCCTTTCTCTTCAGCAGAGAAATCATGTTCAGAAAACAAACCGACAGGCACTTTTAGCCTTCACATGAGGTCGTCTTAGATGATGGCTTCAGTTCTCAGAGAGGAACATCATGGAATCTTCACAGACAGTATCAACAGTGGAAAGTGGACAGACAGTACAGCCATCATTCTGGGAGGCCTTCCGTTTCTGGCTAAAACTGGGTTTTATCAGCTTCGGCGGCCCGGCCGGCCAGATTTCCATCATGCACGAGGAACTGGTGGATCGAAAGAGGTGGATAAGCAATGAGCGTTTTCTCCACGCCCTCAACTACTGCATGCTGCTGCCTGGGCCCGAGGCCCAGCAGCTGGCCACCTATATCGGCTGGCTCCTGCACAGGACACGGGGCGGCATTGTCGCGGGAATGCTCTTTGTCATCCCTTCTGTTTTTATCCTCTTTGCTCTCAGTTATATCTATATCACCTTCGGCTCCCTGCCCTGGGTGGCAGCCGTCTTTACCGGCCTTAAAGCGGCAGTCCTGGCCATCGTCCTGGCTGCTGTCATAAAAATCGGCAAAAAATCGCTGAAAAACAACGTGCTCATCGCTCTGGCCATTCTCTCATTTCTCGCGACCTATTTTCTCAAAATCCCCTTCCCCATTCTGATACTGACGGTGGGAATTTTCGGACTTATCGGCGGTTCGTTTTTCCCGGAGATGTTTTCGCTCGGTGGTCAAAAGGGCAAGGCCACGTCCCTCTCTGGTCCCAGCATTGGAGCAGACAGTGTTTCTCTGCACAAAAATGCCTCTTCCCTGCGCAGAAACGCCCTTCTTCTCTTCTCGTTTCTCCTCCTGTGGGGCATACCCGTTGTTATCCTGCGCTTTATGATTCCGAATACGACCTTTTTCCATGAAGCTCTCTTCTTCACCAAAGCTGCATTCCTCACTTTTGGCGGAGCCTATGCCCTGCTAGGTTATATCGCCCAGGCCGGAGTCGAGCACTACGGCTGGTTGACCAGCATCCAGATGATGGACGGGTTCGGGCTCGCCGAGACCACTCCCGGGCCGTTGATCATGGTAGTACAGTTTGTCGGTTTTCTTGCCGGCTGGAATCATCCGGCATCCTGGCCTCCGCTGGCAGGGGCCATACTCGGCTCGGGTATTGCCACCTACTTCACCTTTCTGCCGAGTTTTCTCTTTATCTTTCTAGGTGCACCCTATATCGAAAAACTCAGCGGTAACAGCAGGATGGCCAACGCCCTCTCGACCATCACAGCTGCCGTTGTCGGCGTTGTGCTGAATCTCGGCGTCTGGTTCGGCTCCCATGTCCTTTTCCTTGAAAGCGGCTTCAATTGGTTTTCGGCCGGATTGTCCATCATCACCTTTATCCTGATGCATTTCTATAAAGTGGGGATTATTCCCATCATCGTCGGGGCCGGCGGCATTGGCCTGCTCTGGCACCTGATCGGCATGTAACAACAGATCATCAAATTCAAGGAGGAACGTGTATGAGTGACTCAATAACAGCAGAAAAACTGCAGGAGATTCTCGATGGAAAAGCAAAAGTATGCCTCATCGATGTCCGGAGAAAAGCTGACTATGACAGATCTCCGACAATGATCGGGGGGGCAATATGGCAGGACCCTGAAAAGGTTGCGGAATGGGGGAAAACTCTCCCCACCGACCAAGAAGTCATCCTCTACTGCGTCAAAGGAGGACAGGTGAGCCAGACAGTTGCTGACACCCTGAAAGAGACGCATTCGGCTATCAAGTTTCTCGAAGGCGGGATCCTTGGCTGGGAGGGTCAAAAATAGAAGGTGAAGGCCGGAAATATCGGGTTTTCAGCCTAGTGTCCTGTCACATCTCTAATGTTGGATAAAGTCGGTTCAGTTTAATCCGGGCATCTTCAGCAGTAAATTGCCAGTTAACTCCAGCATTCATCCCGTTTCTTGCTGACTCCCATGCCTTGACCTCGCTGCGCATAAT
>JAUYSF010000052.1 GCA_030696435.1 Desulfoprunum sp.
AGGAGTTGGAGTTCATGCGCAAAAAGGGGCGGGTTTGCCCTTCGAGCAGATAGCGCGGGCCGCTGCTGCCGTTGGCGGGGAGATAGCCGCTGATGATCCGCTCCGGTTTTTTGCTCCGTCCTTCTTCCTGTAGCCGTTGTAATTCCCGGCTCAGCGATTCGTCAAGTCGATCCAGTGCCATTTTTCCTCTCCTGTATCAGATATTCCAATTGAGTATGACCTTGCCGGACCTGCCGGAGCGCATCACCTCAAAGCCCTGTTCGAATTCGCTGAAGTGAAACCGGTGGGTGATGAGCGGGCTGATGTCGAGGCCGGTCTGGATCATCGCGGTCATCTTATACCAGGTCTCGAACATCTCGCGGCCGTAGATGCCTTTGATGGTCAGCCCGTTGAAGACGACGGTATTCCAGTCGATGGCCGTAACGCCCGGCATGATGCCCAGCATGGCGATCTTGCCGCCGTGGCACATGTTTTCCAGGATGGATTCTAAGGCACTTGGATTGCCCGACATCTCCATGGCCACATCGAAGCCTTCGCGCATACCGAGTTTTTTCTGGACATCGGCCACGCTCTCCTTCGAGACATCGACGGTCATACTGGCCCCGGCCTTGGCTGCCAGTTCGAGTCGATACGGGTTGACGTCGGTCACCACCACATGGCGGGCCCCGGCATGTCTGGCGATGGCGGCGGCCATGCAGCCTATGGGACCGGCCCCGGTGATGAGCACATCCTCTCCGAGGACATCAAAGGAGAGGGCGGTATGGACGGCGTTGCCCAGAGGATCGAAACAGGCCAGGATATCGGTTGGGATGGAGCGGTCGCAGTACCAGGCGTTGGTCACCGGGATGGCGAGATACTCGGCGAAGGCCCCGGCCCGGTTGACTCCGACTCCGCTGGTCCGGTTGCAGAGATGCCGCCTGCCGGCGAGACAGTTGCGGCAGTGGCCGCAGACGAGATGGCCCTCGCCCGAGACCAGATCTCCGGCCTTGAAGTCGATGACATTCTCGCCGATCTCGGCAATCACGCCAACGAACTCATGGCCGATGGCCATCGGTACGGGGATAGTCTTCTGGGCCCAGGAATCCCAGTTGTAGATATGGACATCGGTGCCACAGATGGCGGTCTTGATGATCTTGATCAGAACCTCGTTTTTTCCCAGCTCGGGGATGGGGATCTCCTGCAGCCAAAGCCCCGGTTCGGCCTTTGCCTTGACCAGAGCCTGCATTGTCTTCATCTGGGACCTCATTGGAGAAGTTGGACGGTCGGAACAGCAGCCGATGGCTATATGTCGATTTTTATCATTTTCCGGGTGAGAGCTTTTGCTGCAAATACGCTATATCAATGGATTACAACAGAAAAATAGACGATGCAAGTCTTTGTTTGTCTCCTGTGCCGATACCCCATCTCAAAGGAACACTGATCGGCTGGCCAAGGGCTGGCATCGACAATCAGGGCGGGAATTCGTTGGGCTTGGACACCGTTGGCTTACTTTTACGGAAACGGAGGCCTTTCGATCTTGCTCAAACGTGCAGAGTTCCCTATAATTGTCATTGCATTACAAACGTGTTGTACCTGCGAGAAAACGGCTGTCGCCGCGTGGGCAAAGGTTTTTACTCAGACTGGGCGGGACAAGAAGACGTGAAAAACAGACAAGATATGCGGCATACCGGCTGGCTGACCGCAATACTGCTGCTCATCTGCAGTGTGACGGTGCCATCGGCATGGGCGGCGAAGATCAGCTTCAACGAGGCCTGGCAGGAGGTGCTGCGCGGCCATGACAGCCTGGCGGCCGGGCGGGCGAATATCGAGCGAACACAGCATCTGCAGAAGGCGGCTCGCGATCTCTATTTCCCGAAGGTCGATCTGGCAGCCCGTTACACCCGGCTCGATCAGGCCGTGGAGCTTTCGCCTGAGGAAATCCTCGGGAGCATGCCGGCGGGCGACACGGTGGGCAGGCTACTGGCAGGTCTTGGCAGTACCTATGGACTTTCTCCGGCCCAGATCAACGCCGGCCTGACTTCCAGGATTGCCGACCGCGATATGCGCACCAGCTCAGTCACCGGCCTTTGGCCGATCTATGCCGGTGGCCGGATCGATGCGGCCCAGGAAATCGCCAAAAATCAGGTCGATGAGGCCCGGTTTCAACTCGATATGGACAGGCAGAAGCAGTTTGAAACGCTGGCCCAGTACTATTTCGGTATAGTGCTGGCCCAAGAGGTGCTGGAGACCAAGGCCAAGGTCAAAGCTGCCCTGCAAAAACATCGAGACCATGCGGTCCTGCTCGAACGGCAGGGCCAGACGGCCCATGTTGAGAGACTGCAGGCCGAGGCCTCGCTGGCCAAGGCCGGGGTCGACGAGACCAAGGCCCGACATGATCTGGAGATCGGCCGGGCTGCTTTGCATCGAATGCTCAAACTCCAGGAGCAGCCCGAGCCGGGAAACCATCTTTTCATCAATGCCGGACTACCGCCCCTTGCGACATTCCTCGATAAGACTCTGGCGGGGCATCCCGGTCTCGGTGTCTATGAGGCAAAAGGCCGGCAGGCCGAGGGGCTGGCCAAGGTGGAGAAAGGCAAGTATCTGCCCGAGGTGGCGCTCTTTGGTTCCTACAATCTCTATGAAGACGATAACCTGGCGGCTGAACTGGCCCCGGATTGGCTGGTGGGAGTGGGGATCAGCGTTCCTCTGGTTGATCGTTCGGGGCGCTCGGGTAACCTTGGCGCTGCCCGCAGCATGGTGCGTCAGATCGGCTCTTTGCGGGCTCAGGCCCGTCAGGATCTCTCCCTACTGGTCGAAAAAACCTATCGCCAGGCCCAGCAGGCCGTGGAAGAATATACGGGACTCGGTTCCAGTCTGACCTTGGCCGAGGAGAATGTCCGGCTGCGGGAAAAGGCCTTTGATCAGGGGCTGTCGACCTCACTCGATGTGGTTGACAGTAGACTCTATCTGGCTGGGATCCAGACCCAGAGGTCGGCGGCGTCCTATACCTATGTCCTGTCTCTGGCGCGCCTGCTGGCCATGAGCGGCATGAACGACAGTTTTTCAACCTATCAGCATGAACAGGCAATTGAGGTGAAGTAATGCGTGTTGTGAAAATTCTCTCGGCAGTCTTGCTCGTTGTCGTGGTCGTCGGCTGGCTGGCGTACACCTTCCGGCAGGCCTATCAGCCCAGGCCTGAGCGGCTGCAGGGCCAGATCGAGGCCCAGCAGTATTCCGTTTCGTCCAAGGTAGCAGGGCGAATTGATAAAATTTTGGTGCATAAAGGCGATACGGTCAAGCGCGGGCAGCTCATTTTTGCCCTGGTCAGCCCGGAACTGGAGGCCAAACTCGCCCAGGCCAAGGCCGGCCGGGATGCCGCTGAGGCTGTAGCTGAGCAGGCCGATAAAGGGGCGCGCAGCCAGCAGATCGAGGCGGCCCGCGATCAATGGCAGCAGGCCGGGACCGCGGTTGAATTGTTGGAGAAGACCTTCAAACGTCTGGATTCGCTCTATCGTGACGGGGTGCTGGCCGAACAGAAACGCGATGAGGCCCTTGCCCAGTTGCAGGCTGCCCGACATGCGGCGGATGCCGCCCGCCAGATCTATCTGATGACCGAAGAAGGCAGCAGGAAAGAGGAGAAGGCCGCCGCAGCAGGTAAGGTCCGCATGGCAGCCGGAGCAGTCGCCGAGGTCGAGGCCTATACCGCTGATACCCGGATCGCCAGCTGGAATGACGGAGAGGTCAGCCAGGTCCTGTTGCAGAGCGGCGAGCTAGCCCCGCAAGGGTTTCCGGTGGTGACGATCCTCGATATGCAGGATATCTGGGCCGTCTTTCACATCCGTGAGGATCGACTGCAGGAATTTGCCAAAGGAACCGAATTCAGGGTAAATATCCCGGCTCTTGGCAAACAGGCCCATCTCTTCCGGGTCAGCCATGTCGCCCCGATGGGAGATTTTGCCATCTGGCGGGCCACCCAGGCCGACAAGGGTTTTGATATGCGTAGCTTTGAGATCGAAGCCCGCCCGCTCAAGCCCATTGAGGGGCTGCGAGTCGGTATGTCAGTCCTCGTCGAATAATGGCCTTCTCAATCGGTGCACAGTTGAGGCGAGAGGGGCGACTGCTGTTTGCCGACCCCTGGCTGATGAGTCTTGTGAGTTGGATACCTTTGCTGCTGTTCGGCAGTATCTGGTTCATTTTTTCCGGCGCAATTGCCCGAGATCTGGCAACAGGCGTGGTCGATCTCGACGGCAGCCGGATGTCCCGGGCCCTGATCCGGCAGTACGATGCCGGCCCGGCCCTGCAGGTCGGGCGGAGCTACAGCACGGTTGCCGAGGGGGCAAAGGCCTTGCGGGGCGGCGAGATCTACGCCCTGGTGATTATCCCCGCCTCCCTGGAAAAAGACACGTTGCTTGGCCGGGTGCCACAGGTGACGGCCTTCTATAACAGCCAGTTCATCCTGATCGGCAGGCTTATCAATGCCGCCCTGCAGCAGGCCCACGGGACATCTGTCGCCGGCATCGAGGTGGCTGGAAATCTTCGTTCCGGTAGCCCCGAAATGCGTATGGCTTTGGCCACCGCAGTTCCCATCGGCAACCAGCTCAATCCGCTCTTCAACAGCAGCAGCAACTATGCCCAGTTCCTGGTCTCTGCTATCATCCCGGCGATCTGGCAGATCCTCATCGTGGTGACAACCATCCTGAGCATGGTTGTCGAGATGGGGCGAGAAGAGGGTTTGTATCGGTGGCTGCATCCCCATCCAATCGCTGCGATTCTCCTCAAGCTCATGCCCTATACTTTGGTGTTCTGGCTGCAGGGCATCGGTTTTCTCGGGGGCATGTTTGTGCTCCTCGGCTGGCCGATGCACGGCAGCTGGGCTGTGCTGCTGGGGGCCCAATTTCTGACCGTCTTGGCCTGTCAAGCCGCCGGGGCCTGTATCTTCTTCCTCAATCCCGATCCCACCCGGGCCCTCAGCCTGGCAGCGGCCTATACTGCGCCGGCCTTCGCCTTTATGGGGATCACCTTCCCGGTCAGCGATATGAATCTTGCGGCCAGGATCTGGCGCAGCATCCTGCCGATCAGCCACTATATCGATATCCAGGTCAGCCAGGCCAACTACGGTGCGCCTGCGGCAACGGCTATCTCCGACCTGGGCTGCCTGCTGGTCTTTCTGCTGCTTCTTGCTGTTGCTGTGCTGAAGGCCCGGCAGATTTCTGCCGCCCAACCGGCAGAAGAGGTGTTGGCATGAGCTGGTGGCAGTTGCTGCGCTGCGAGTGCCGGGCGATCTTCAGCCATCCGGTTCTTCTTCTCACGGTGTTTGGTGGGGTGATCTTCTATTCCTTCCTCTATCCTCTGCCCTATACTCGGCAGATTCTGTGTGAACAGGCGGTGGTGGTAGTTAACCTCGATGGCAGTCAGCTCAGCCGCCGCCTGGAGCGGATGGTGGATGCCACCCCGCAGGTTCGCCTGAGTTCCCGAGCCCATTCGCTCCAGGAGGCGGAGAAGATGATGATTGAGCGCAAATTTGCCGGGATACTGGTGATTCCCGAGCACTTTTACCGGGATCTGCTCCTGGGCAGGGAGCCGACACTCTGCTTTGCCGGTGATGCCTCGTATTTTCTGGTCTATAGCACGGTCCTTGAGGGTATGAGCGGAGCCGGAAAGACCCTGGCCTCCGAGGTCAAGATCAACCGTCTGCTTACGACGGGAAGGGCCGCCAGTTCGGCCACGGCCCAGTACACGGCCATCCGGCTGAATGCCCGTCCGGTCTTCAACAGCGCTCTGGGGTATGTCAATTATGTGCTGCCGGCCGTTTTTGTGCTTATCCTTCATCAGACCCTGCTGATGGGCACGGGGATACTGGGTGGCGGCCAGAAGGTTCTGGCTGGAAGGGGTGCCCCCGGGTATTGGATGGAGGCTGCTGCCTGGCGGCTGCTGCTGGTCAGAACCCTGATCTTTGGTCTGATCTACTGCCTGTTGGTCATGTATTACTTCGGTTTCAGCTTTTCCCTGTACGGCATTGCCCGACTGGCAGATATGACCCAGTTGTGGCTCCTGGTGCTGCCTTTTCTCTTGGCAGCGACCTTTCTTGGCATCTGTCTCGGCCAGATCCTGCCACGGCCCGAGCTGGTCACCCTTGTGGTGCTGCTCAGCTCGATGCCGCTGGTCTTCGCCTCTGGCTTTGTCTGGCCGCTCTCGGCCATACCGGCACCTGTCACCGCTCTGGTGCAGGTCATCCCGGCTATCCCGGCCATCCAGGCCTTCATCCTCCTCAATCAGATGGGGGCGGATTTCGGCCAGATCCTGCCGCTCTGGGGCCAGCTCTGGCTGCAATGCCTGGTCTATGGTTTTTTGGCCTGGTGGCTGTTGCGGCGCAGGAGTGGCGGGCAGGGCACAGTCGTTGGAATTCGGGAGGGTTGATCCCCGTCAGTCTTATTCCATTTCCAAATCAAGATGAGAACGCGAAGGCAAAGCGAGCAGCGACGAGACAGTACATACAAGTACGGCGAGGAGCCGCACAGCGCAGCCGACAAAGT
>JAUYSF010000301.1 GCA_030696435.1 Desulfoprunum sp.
ATCGAAAAAGCTTTTTCCAAGTATTTCTGCACGGGTAGAGCCGGACATTTCAAGAAAAGTCTCATTGCATGAGTGAATATTTCCGTCGGCATCAGTCACCAGGAGGCCGGCGCAGGGCTGGTGCTCCGATTTGTCCATTCGGTGTTTTTCTGGTGCTGAGTCTTGATTTGTTACTTCTGACATACTGTTTCCTGGTGATGGCAAGCAGAGGCACGGTTAAATAATGAGGGCTAGGATGATGTATTTTCTCTAAATAGAGAGGGAAAAGTCAAGGAGAAGTACACCCTGAGAAACAAAACACCGGAGAATCAAGGAAAGGTTTTCTTTTTCCTCAGGAGATAAAAAGAGAGAAGTTTGCCGAAAAATCTGGTCTTTTCAGTCGTGCATCGCGGCGAACGCAAAGGTGGAGAAAGAAAGTGTATCTCTTTCCTGAATTGCGGCGTGTCTTAAGTGAAATGGGTTGATATCATTCACTTTATGTTGTATCTCCAGGATGTCTGGTGTTCTTGAAAAAGCTGAGAGCAAAAGCATGAATATTGCAATCATTGCCATTACTGCCGGAGGGAAAAGGCTGGCGGAAAAAATTGCAGGTGAACTCACCGGCGCCAAGGTTCTCCAGCCGGGGAGCAGTATTGCGACCACACTCCTTGAGGCCTGGTCGGCCTATGATGCCTTAATCTGCATCATGTCCGCCGGCATTGTGGTCAGGGCAATTGCCCCTCTTTGCCGGGACAAATACGCTGATCCCTGTGTAATCGTACTCGATGAGGCGGGAAAACATGCCATCAGTCTTCTTTCCGGACACTTAGGGGGAGGAAATGCCTTGGCCCGGAAAGTGGCTGCCATTACCCATGGCCTGGCCGTTATCACTACCGCCTCCGATACTCTGGGACTTACTGCCCTTGATCTGTGGGCAAGAGAGAACGGTCTTCTGCTGCGCTCGGAGCGAGGATCGGTGACTGTCGCAGCAGCCAGAATGGTGAATACCGGCAGTCTGCGTATCTTTACTGACTGTGAGATCTCAGGGCTGCCTGCCGATTTCCAGCAGGTCAATACGCCGGAAGAGGCTGATATCATACTCAGCGCAAAAAATAATCTTCCTCAGGATGCCGTTCAACTCTCGCCCTGCAACCTGTTCATAGGAATTGGCTGCAACAGAAATACCTCGGCTGACGATATTGGCCGAGCAGTAGATGAGACCTGCAGCATACATGGTCTCGAACGACATGCTCTCGCTGGTTTGGCAACAATTGATGCCAAGATAGATGAACAGGGGTTGCTTCTCTTTGCTCGGGATAATAATTTGCCCGTGCATTATTTCAGCCGGGAGCAATTGAATAAAGTTGCGGGAATCGCCGAATCAAAACACGCTCTGGCTGCCTTGGGCGTGAAGGCTGTGGCCGAACCGGCTGCAATCCTGGCCGCCGGCAGGGAAAACTGCCAGGGCCGGTTACTTATCAGGAAAATGAAATGGAAAGATGTGACAACGGCGGTGGCCGAAAAAGCAGTTCACCTCAAGGGATAATCACCGTAGTCGGTACCGGACCCGGGGCAGTCGACCATATCACCCCGGCGGTGATGGCCTGCATCGCTGCGGCCGATGTGGTGATCGGTTACAGTACCTATCTCGACTTGCTGGCCGATCAGCTTGCCGGCAAGAGAATCATTTCTTCGGCGATGATGCAGGAGGTTGCTCGCTGTAATTCCGCCTTTGATCTGGCCGAGGCCGGGAATCGGGTGGTCATGGTGTCCGGCGGCGATCCGGGGATCTATGCCATGGCAGGTCTGCTCTTTGAGATAGCCGCCGAACGCAACTCGTCGATCGCAATCGAAGTATTGCCGGGCATTGCCGCCATCAACAGCTGTGCTGCTCGTCTGGGGGCACCGCTGATGCATGATTTCGCGGCGGTCAGTCTCTCTGATCTTTTGACGCCCTGGGAGACGATTGAGCGCCGTCTGCATGCCGCGGCCTCGGCCGATTTCGTCATCGCCCTTTATAATCCCAAATCTAAAAAGCGGACGGAGCAGATCACCCGAGCCCGAGATATTATACTTCAGTACCGCCTGGCCTCAACCCCGGTTGGGATTGTCAGAGGGGCGACCCGGGCCGACGAACATATCCTGGTGACGGATCTGGAAAACATGCTGGCCGCCGAGATCACCATGCAGACGACGATCATTATCGGCAACAGTTGCACCTATTCCTGGCGTGGTAAGATGGTGACGCCCAGGGGCTACAGCGACAAATATGCCCTGCAGAAGGCCTGTGACGAAGGGTAATTCTGATGCCAAAGAAGCTCTATCTTCTACGACATGGCCGGGTCGACACAAAAGGCCGGTATATCGGCTCGACCGATCTGCCGCTTCTGCCCGAAGGACGCGAAGATCTGGCGGCAATTGCGCCTTTCCTGCGCCGACAGAATTTTGATACTATCCTCTGTAGTCCTTTGCTGCGCTGCCGTCAGAGCCTGGAAATCCTCGACCTGGAAGCAAAAGCTGCAATCTGTGACGAATTGCGGGAGGTCGACTTTGGTGAATGGGAGGGGCTGACCTTTGCCGAGATAGTGCACAGAGATGCGCTGCTCGTTGAGCAATGGGCCGCCTGGTCAGAGGATTTCAGCTTTCCAAAGGGTGAAGGTATCGGGGCCTTTCTGCGCCGGATCAAAGAGGTTCGGCAGATGATCACCGAGCAGTCGGTTGAGCGAATTCTCATCATCAGCCATGGCGGAGTAATCAGACAGCTTATCTGCTCTTTTCTCGGGCTTGGACCGGACAAACACCTGGCCTTTGAGATCCAGCCGGGACTCTGTTCGGTCATCGATCTGCATACGGCAGGCGGCGTTCTGGTCGGTCTCAATCAAGGCAGGTAGACTATGGCAAAACTCATCATAATCACCGGCGGAGCACGCAGCGGTAAGAGCTCCTATGCCTTGCAACGTGGCGAGGAGATTTCTACGCGACGCTGTTTCATCGCCACCTGCCCGGTCGTCGATGAGGAGATGGCAGGTCGTATTGGCAAACATCGCCAGGAGCGCGAAGGTCGGGGCTGGCACTGCATTGAAGAGGAGCTGGATCTTGCCGCTCAACTGGCTCGATCAGGTGAGTACGGTCTGGTTTTGATCGACTGCCTCACCTTGTGGGTCAACAACCTCCTTTTCCAGGCCGAAAAAGGCGACACTGTCTTTGACGAACAGAACATGGAGAGGGAATGTACCAGCCTGTTGGCAGCGGTGCATCGACATCCGGGCACGATCATTTGTGTCACCAACGAGGTGGGGCTGGGCATCGTGCCTGATAATCCTCTAGCCAGGCACTATCGGGATCTGGTGGGATATTGCAACCGCTTGCTGGCAACCAGCGCAGATGAGGTGATACTTGTCAGTTGCGGCATTCCACTTTTTTTGAAAAATATGAGTATTACCAAGAGATAATCCATC
>JAUYSF010000399.1 GCA_030696435.1 Desulfoprunum sp.
ATTGTGCGGTAATCATTCTAGTATTTTTCACTTCCAACATTTTCTGCACACTTAGCTATTAACTGTACATACTCTGACAGTAAAAAGCTCTTTATTTCTTCAAAAAGCAAAATTGAGGACAGCCGATAATGGTGGAGCCAAAACTATGGCCCAGCGACATCTCTTGGTTCTGCATCCGTATCGCTTTCTTTGTCAGTTTTGGTAAGCAGGTATCTCTGTTCTTCCATATTGCGTTATCTGTTGACAAGGCATACTGCAAACAGATAATTACTGCCAAGATAACCCAGGTAGTGGAAGCCTAACATCTTGGAATTATGCACTTCCATAGACAGAGAATGGGGCGGCTTCAACGGTTTTTAAAACGTCTTTCATTGTCCCCATCCTCTTAAGATATCGTACTATTTTTTTCTGAAATTACACTCAGCAGGAGGGAACCATGGATTCTGTATTATGGATTGACGGCAAATGGACCGATTCCAAGGGTGGCGGAATCCTCGAAGTGGAGAATCCGGCCACCGGAGAAATTGTCGGCCAAGTGAGCAATGCCTCTGCAACCGACGTCGACGCGGCCGTCCAGGCCGCCAAAACCGCTTTTTATGACGGCAGATGGTCACGGCAGCCGCCCAAAGAGCGCTCGAAGGTGCTCGCGAAGATGGCCGATATCGTCGAGGCCAGGCAGGAAGAGATTGCCAGGATTGAATCTGAAGACTCGGGGAAACCTTACGAGTTCATCTCTCTCGGCGCAGATCTGCCTTTCTGTGTCGATAATCTGCGCTTTTTTGCCGCAGCCGCACGTGATACCCATGGTGGCCATGCCGGAGAGTATGCACCGGGATATACCTCGATCTATCGCAGAGAGCCCTGTGGTGTGACCGCCGGTATTGCCCCCTGGAATTACCCCTTCATGATGGCAATCTGGAAGATCGGACCCGCCTTGGCCGCAGGCTGCACCTCCATCCTCAAGCCGGCCTCCGTTACCCCGCGCAGCACCATGTTGCTTGGCGAGATCGCCAAAGAAGCCGGTCTGCCTGACGGGGTTTTGAACATTATTTCCGGCAACGTCGGCCGGGCCATCGTCGCCCATCCCGATATCCGTATGGTCAGCCTGACCGGTGCCACCGAGACCGGCAGTCAGCTGATGAAAGGGGCGGCCGATACCGTCAAGCGGGTCCATCTCGAGTTGGGCGGCAAGGCCCCGCTCATTGTCTTTGCCGATGCGGATGTGGCGACGGTGGCTGAGAAGGTCAAGCTTGGCGCCTTTTTCAACACCGGTCAGGATTGTACAGCAGTCACCCGGATTCTGGTGGAAAAGAGCAAACTTGCCGAGGTGACCGAGGCAATCGTCGAGGCCAGCCGCACCGTCATAATCGGCGATCCATTTTCCTCCGACACCACCATGGGACCGCTGATTTCCGCTGACCAGCGACACGGTGTCATGGGTTTTGTGGAAAGGGCAAAGTCAGACGGAGCGAAGATCCTCACCGGCGGCAGGATTCCTGCCGGATTTGCCAAGGGTTACTATTACGAGCCTACTGTCATTGCCAATGTCGGCCAGAAATCCGAGATCGTCCAGACAGAGGTCTTCGGCCCGGTTATCACGATCCAGTCATTCACCACCGAGGCAGAGGCGATCCTGATGGCCAACGATGTCGAGTTCGGCCTCGCCTCGTCCGTCTTTACCAAAGATGTGGCAAGGGCCATGCGGGTATCCGCCGCCCTTGAATTTGGTACCGTCTGGGTCAACGATCACCTGCCCCTGACCTCGGAGACCCCGCATGGCGGCTTCAAAAAATCGGGTTTCGGCAAAGATCTGTCCATTGAGGCTATCCATGATTACCAGATCACCAAACATGTGATGATCGCCCTTTAGGGGGGCGTTAAGAAATAACTCAGGAGATATGATGAAAAAAGTTCGAATCTGCGTCAATGGCAGCTGGCATGAATGGATTGCCGAGCCGCACACGGTCCTGCTCGATCTGCTGCGCGAGGACCTGCGCCTCACCGGCGCCAAACAGTCCTGCGACCGTAAAGGCCAATGCGGGGCCTGTATGGTAATCGTCAACAAGAAGGCAGTGCGCTCCTGTCTGGCCCGGCTTACCGATCTTGATGGCGCCGAGGTCATCACGGTGGAGGGTCTGGGCACCCCCGAAAACCCCCATCTCATCCAGGAGGCCTTCGTGCTGTCCGGGGCTATCCAGTGCGGATTCTGCACACCCGGCATGATCATGGCGGCCAAGGCCTTGCTTGACAAAAATCCCGATCCGGATGGCGAGACCATCAAACAGGCCCTGCGCGGCAATCTTTGCCGCTGCACCGGCTATAAAAAAATCATCGAGGCGGTACAGCTGGCCGGGCGTTTTATCCGGGGCGAGATCAGCCCGGAAGCGATCCGTCCTTTGCCGGACCAAGGCGGCCTGGGAATATCCCATCCCCGGCCTTCAGCCCTGGCCAAGGCTTGTGGTACCGCTCATTTTACCGCCGATTTCCGTCTGCAGGGTGCCCTTGAGTTGGCTGTGTTGCGCAGCACGGTAGTAGCCCATGCCCGGATCGTTTCGATCGACGCCGAGGCGGCCAAGGCCATGCCGGGTGTCGCCGGGGTTCTGACCGCGGCCGATATCAAGGGGACCAACACCCTCAAATATCTGGTGGCGGATCGACCGGTGCTGTGCCGCGACAAGGTGCGCTATATCGGCGATCCGATCCTGGCAGTCGCTGCTGAGACAAGAGAACAGGCCGAGGCGGCGCTGGCCGCTATCGTGGTCGATCTTGAGCCCCTGTCGGTTATGGATAGCCCTGAGGCATCTCTTGCCGAGACAGCGGTGCAGATCCACGAGGAATTTCCCAATCTCTGTTTCGATCAACCGCAGGTTAAAGGCAATGCGGAAGAGGCCCTGCGCGGATCGGCAGCGGTCATTGAGGCCGAGTTCAAGACCCAGATCAATCACCAGGCCCCGCTTGAACCGGAGGCCACTATCGCCTACTGGGAAAAGAGCGGGGAAGCCGGGGAAGAAGACAAGCTGGTGATCATCGGCCGTAGTATCAACATCCACTTCCATCTGGGCATGCTCCAAACTGCACTCGGCTGGGAGAATATGAAGTATATTGAGGCCTATTCCGGCGGCCAGTTCGGTATCAAGATAGATGTCATCTCCGAGGGTATTGCCGGGGCCGCAGCCCTGCATTTCCGGCGGGCGGTTCGCTATATTCCGAGCCTTGCCGAAAGCATGCTGATGACCTCGAAACGACATTCATTTAAGCTGCAGGTCAAGATGGGGGCGGACAGCGACGGCCGACTCACAGCCTACTGTAACGATTTCGTGGTCGACAAAGGGGCCTACTATTCCATTGGCCATGTGGTCGTCCACCGAGCCCTGCTGATGCTTTCAGGGTCATACCAGATCCCCAATGTGCACGCCCGGGGCCGCCTGGTCTACACCAACAATCCCTGGGGCAGCGCCGCCCGGGGTGCCGGTCCGCCGCAGGCGAACTTCGCCCTGGAATGTGCCATGGATATGCTGGCCGAAAAGACTGGCATCGATCCCTTCGAATTCCGTTTGCGCAATTCCCTGCAGCCGGGTGAGAGCAAGTCCACGGGTCGGGTCGTCACAGAGTGGCCGTTCCCGGAACTGATTGAGGCGATGCGGCCACATTACGATCGGGCCCTTCTGGATGCCGCACCGTTTCGCAGCGGCAAGATCAAGCGGGGCGTGGGCCTGGCCACTGGGGCCTTTGGCATCGGCGGCCCGGGTGATGTCTCAGTCGCCTCGGTCGAGCTCGATACAGACGGCGGTATCAGTATCTATGCCGCCGCGGCTGATCCGGGTGAGGGTAACGACTCGATGCTCAGCCAGTTGACCGCCGAGTTCATGGGCATGCCAATGGATAAGATCCGTCTGCATACCCGTGACACCGATAACACCGCAGCCAGCGGCCCGGCGGCGGGCAGCCGGATCACCTATATGATCGGTAACGCCTTGATAGACGGTCTGACGCAGTTGAAGGCGGCCATGCAGGAAACAGGGGCAGCGAACGGGACCGAGCTAGAGACGGCAGGCAAGGCCAGGCGCTATCTTGGCCGCAAGAAGAATGAGGATGCCGGGCCGCTTGATCCTCAGACCGGCCAGGGACCATCGTTTGAATCCCAGGTCCATGCCGTGCAGCTGGTGGAGCTGGAGGTGGATACCGAGAGCGGCAAGGTCAAGGTGCTGAAGATGACCACGGCCGTAGACGCCGGCCCGGTGATCAATCCGCTCAATCTGACCGGTCAGCTGGAAGGCGGTATGGATATGGGGGTGGGCTTTGCTCTGCGCGAGGAATACGTGGCCGGCAAGACCAAGGATTGGGTGTCCTTCAAGTTTCCGACCATTCGCGAGCATTTCCAGATGGAGACCATCATTCGCGAGACCCCGAGACCCAAAGGACCGCTTGGCGTCACTGGTATCGGCGAGATGTGCATGGTGCCTACGGCCCCGGCCGTGATCAACGCCATCAACAATGCCACGGGCGTCTGGATCTGCGATCTGCCGGCCACCCCCGAGAAGATCAAGGCCGCCCTGGCGGCAAAATCATGATCGGTTGATGCCGACCTCCACTACCAGCAGCAATATGACGGATCATAATCCCGTTGTCCGGGTTTTCGGGCAACGGGAAGTCGTTTTCGATGCGGAGGGATTCTTCAACGATTTTACGGACTGGACCGAAGAGATTTGCGTTGCCCTGGCTGTAGAATCCGGGCTTGCCCAACTCACCGAAAGGCACCGGCAGGTGATCCGCTTTTTCCGGGAGTTCTATGCGATAAATGGCCGGGCACCGCTGAACAGCCAGCTCAGGAAGGGAACGGACATGAGCCTTTTAGAACTGGAGGCCCTCTTTCCCGGGGGAATCAGAAACGGTGCCAGGCGACTTGCAGGGTTGCCCAATCCCAAGACCTGCAGTTGATGCAGAGTCCCGGAGGACGCGATGATCTATCTCGACAATGCCGCAACGACCTATCCAAAGGCCGGCGACTGCCTGCGCCAGGCCCTAGAGGAGTATCTTGAGCTTGGCGCCTCCCCCGGCAGGGGAGGTTATGACCGGGCCGTGGAATCCGAGGTTGTCGTCGCTGCTGAACGCAGCAGAATCGCCCGTTTCTTCGGGGCAGGAAAGGAGGCCAGGGTTTGTTTTGGCTCTAATGCCACAGATGCCCTGAGCACCCTAATCCAAGGTCTGGTCAGTCCGGGAACGCATGTGGTCAGTTCTCGCCTGGAACACAATTCTATCCTGCGCCCGCTGCACCATCTCGAAAAACAGGGAGTAATCGCCTTTGACCTGGTACCCTTTGATGCCCACGGGTTTATCGACCCGGCAACGGTTGCCGCTGCGATCCGTCCCGAGACCCGCCTTGTCATCCTCTCCCACGCATCCAATGTCCTCGGCACAGTTCAACCTGCCAAGAAAATAGGAGAAATCTGCCGGGCGCACAATGTACCCCTGATTCTTGATGTTGCCCAGAGTGCGGGTGCCGTTCCTATCAACATGCAGGATTGGGATGTCCAGGGCATCGCCTTCACGGGCCATAAATCACTACTCGGTCCTACCGGTATTGGCGGTCTGGTTATCACTCCCGAAATTGATCCGCTTCCCAGTAGATTTGGCGGTACAGGCGTCGATTCCCTCAATCCCTTTCAACCACTGGTCTATCCCAACCGGCTTGAGGCCGGTACAGTCAATCTCTTGGGTATCATTGGCCTGGGGAAGAGTCTTGAGTATATTGGGCCCCGATACCAGGCAGCTTTTGTCAGGGAAATGGCGCTCCTGCAGCAGCTTCGTGATGGATTCACCTGCTGTAGGCGAATTCGGCTCTTTCCGGTCGATGATCTGCAGAATCACCTGCCGCTGCTGACCTGCACTGTCGATGGCATGGCAAGCACCGATGTCGGCGCTATTCTCGATGGCGATTTTGGCATCGCCGTCCGCACCGGCCTGCATTGCGCCCCGCTGGTGCATGAAGATTTAGGTACTCTGGAGAACGGCGCGATCCGCTTCAGCCTGGGGGTATTTACCACAGAGGCCGAGATTAGCGAGACCGTGCGGGCCATGTCGATTATCGCCGGATAAATCGGAAGCTGCTGCCTAAGGGTGATGAGTGAATGTTTCCGAAGAATAATTCACCAGCTCAAGCTCAAAAGCGCATTTTTGCCATCTGATGATATTGACGCAGGCGTAATCCTGCCGCAGGCGAAAGAGTTGGGTGAGCGGTAGGCCGAGAAGCCGGCAGAGTAAGACTCGGTTGACCCCGGCATGGCCGATGATGACTGCATTTTCGGTCGTTTCCTGCAGGATACGGAGAAAACCCGGCCAGGCCCGGTTACTCAGGTCGGTAAAACTCTCGCCGGCTGGTGGGCGGAAGATGGCTATATCCCGACCTCTTGCCTCATAACTGCCGGGAAACTGCTGCTGCACCTGGGCGACGGTCAGACCTTCCCATGGGCCAAGGGCAATCTCGCGCAACGCGGGCTCCCGTTCAGGTGAGAGGCCAAGGACTTTGGCCATGATCTCGGCACCTTCCAGGCATCGTCCCAGCGGACTGGTGAACAGGTGATCAATGCGGACATCCTGCAGAAAACCAGCCACCTGCCTCATCTGGGCTCTGCCCCGTTCCGTAAGGGCCACTTCCAGCTGACCAATAAATCGTCGGGGAGTATGGCCTGGGATCTCGCCGTGACGCAGGAGGTAGATAGTTTTCATAAACCTGCCTCATCCAGAATTGTTTCCACGCTTCTACCGGCCCTTTGTTCCACAAGATCTTTCAGGGCCAGCGCCCGTTCTCTCCGGCCCCGTATCTCCCGGCATATTGCCGCATCCCCCGCAAAGATTTTCAGTTTTTCGGCGTAGCGTTCTTCGATCCGGATTCGACGAGAACCGCTTATGCACTTGTCAGCCAGGCAGACAAGTTCTTTTTCAGTGAGGCTGCCGGTGAGTGGCGGTTTCAGATCTTTATGGGCTGCTACAATTGCGGCGATCTCAGCCAGCCCCAAAGCGGCGAGCAGCTCCGCTCCCTTGATTTCATGCCGGGACTGGCCTTTCGCCACATCATGGAGCAAGGCCGCACCATAGAGAAG
>JAUYSF010000431.1 GCA_030696435.1 Desulfoprunum sp.
CCGCCTTCTCGGTGGTCGGATTTTCCTCGAAAGCAGCGAAGGCGTCGGTAGCACCTTCACCATCCTCCTGCCTGAACGCTACGCCCCTGTCGGTCTGAAGGCCGGCTATGCCATAGACGAAGCTGGGCCAACTGCCGGGGAAGCGGCCGAGGACGTCGCTCAGGCGAATGACCGACGAGAGCCGGCACAACATCTGGTGCCAAATCGAACCACAACTCCTCTACCCGTCATACCCCTGCAGGAGCCACCGGAAGGAATACTCAACGATGACCGGCGATCCATAACACCCGAGGACAAGTCCCTCCTCATAATCGAGGACGACCGGAAATTTGCCGAAATCATGCGCGACTTCGCCCGGGAAAAAGGGTTCAAGGTCATTGTCGCCGAAAACGGTGAGTCCGGTCTGCACTTTGCCGATTATTACCACCCCAGCGCCATCATCCTGGATATCGGCCTGCCGGGTATCGATGGCTGGGCGGTCATGGAACGTCTCAAAGAAAATCCGACACTCCGCCACATCCCCGTGCATTTCATGTCAGCGGCGGACAGTTCTCTCGATGCGATGCGCAAAGGGGCCATCGGTTTTCTGACCAAACCGGTAAGCATTGAAAAGATTGAAGAGACCTTCGGTCGGATCGAGTCTCTTCTCACCAAATCGGTTCGAAAGCTCCTCGTTGTGGAAGACGATTTGATCCAGCGGGAGAGCATCAGACAGTTGATCGGCGGCAGCGATATCGAGACCACAACCGTCGCCACGGGACACGAGGCCTTTGCAGAGCTCAGCCAGGGTGGCTACGACTGCATGATCCTTGATCTCGGACTCGCCGATATGTCGGGGTTTGAGCTCCTGGAAAAGATACGAAAAGATCCGCGCTGCGCAACCGTGCCGGTGATCGTCTATACCGGCCGCGATCTGACCCTGAAGGAGGAAAACGAGCTCCGGGAATATACCGAGAGCATCATCATCAAGGGGGTGAAATCCCCAGAGCGTCTGCTTGACGAATCCGCCCTCTTCCTGCACCGGGTCGAGGCCAATATGCCCATTGAAAAACAACGAATGCTCAAACTCGTGCACGATAAGGAAGCGGTCCTGGACGGCAAGACTGTGCTCCTCGTCGACGATGACATGCGCAATGTCTTCGCCCTTTCCAACGTCCTCGAAGAGAAGGGCCTGAATATAATCGTCGCCAGAAACGGCCTGGAAAGCCTTGAGAAACTCAAGGAATACGGAGAAATAGCGCTCGTTCTTATGGACATCATGATGCCCAAGATGGATGGTTATGAGGCCATGCGGGAGATCAGAAAGGATGCCAGGCTGAAGAAACTGCCGATCATCGCCCTGACCGCCAAGGCCATGATGGGTGACCGCGCCAAGTGCATTGAAGCCGGGGCCAACGACTACCTGGCCAAACCGGTCGACACCGACAAACTCATCTCGATGCTGAGAGTCTGGCTCTACTCATGAACACTGAACTCGCTCTTGAAAATGAACGCCTGGAGATCAAGCTCCTGCTCCAGGCCATCTTCCTGAAATACGGCTTTGACTTCCGTGACTATACAAGCACCCACATCAAGAGGAGATTGGATAACCGCCTGGGCCTCAGCGATCTGGCGAATTTCGGCCAGATGCAGCATCGGCTGATCCATGATGAGGCCTTTTTCAACGAGCTGCTGCTTGATCTTTCAATCAACGTCACCGAGATGTTCCGAGATCCCTGGTTTTATAACAAGATCAGGAATGAGGTCATCCCGCACCTGCAGACTTACCCCTTCATCAAGGTCTGGCATGCCGGTTGCTCGGCCGGCCAGGAGGTCTACTCGATGTGCATCGTCCTCGAAGAAGAGGGCATGAAGAGTCGAACCCAGATTTATGCCACGGATTTTAACGAGCTGATACTCGAAAAGGCCCGGGCCGGAATATATCCCATCGAGGTCATCCGCGACTACACCGCCAATTACCAGCAGGCCGGCGGCAAAAGATCCTTTTCCGACTACTATTCGGCCCAGTACGAACATGTTATTATCAACCAGGAACTGAAGGAAAAGGTGCTCTTTTCCTCACATAATCTGGTGACAGACGGGGTGTTCGGCGAGATGAACATCATCTTCTGCCGCAATGTCCTGATCTATTTTAATAAAGACCTGCAGAACAAGGTGTTGAAACTGTTCTATGACACCCTCTGCCCGGGAGGCTTCCTCTGCCTCGGCTCAAAAGAAAGCCTGAAGTTCACCGATCTGACCGATGATTTCGAAGTCGTCGCTGAACGGGAAAAAATATACCGCAAGAAACGTCGAACATGAGCAAGCGGCAAAAGACAATCGCCAGCGGACAATACCAAGCCGTGGTGATGGGGGTATCGGCCGGCGGGCTACTCGCCCTGTCGAAGATACTCCCTGAACTGGACGCTGACTACCCATTGCCGGTGTTGATCGTCCAGCACATGCGCCCGGATTCCGATGGATTTCTCTGGCAGCATCTGGACAAACTCAGCAGGGTGATAGTCAAAGAGGCTGAAGACAAGGAAGCAATCCAGCCGAAAACGGTGTATATTGCCCCACCCAACTACCACCTCCTGGTTGAGCCTAACAGGACCCTGGCCTTGTCGGCAGAAGAACGGGTAAACTATTCAAGACCCTCGATTGATGTACTTTTTGAAACCGCAGCAGAGGTCTATCAGCAAGGTCTTATCGGGGTTATTTTGACCGGGGCCAATAGTGACGGAACCATGGGTCTGAAAAAAATCAAACACTATGCCGGTCTGGCAATTGTCCAGAGCCCGGACTCGGCGGAATATGACATAATGCCCTGCTCCGCCATAGCGTCAGTCGCTGTTGATCACATTGTCCCTCTGGCCAAACTGGGACATTTTTTAAATGCCATTGCCTTTGGATCTCTCCATGGATAAAGCGCCTATCTTGATTGTTGATGATCGCAAGGAAAATCTTCTGACTCTGGAGCGTCTCCTTGAGGGTCCCGATCTGCTGATCGTGCAGGCACATAGCGGGCAAGAGGCGCTGACCAAGACCCTTGATCACGACTTCGCCCTGATCCTCATGGATGTCCAGATGCCCATCATGGACGGCTTTGAGACGGCCGAGCTGCTGCGCGGCAACAAGCGGACCAGGCATATCCCGATCATCTTCGTCACCGCCGCCCGAATGGATCAGGAGCACATGTTCAAGGGTTATGATGCCGGGGCCATCGATTACCTGCTCAAACCCCTGGAACCGGCTGTACTGAAAAGCAAGATCGGAATATTTTTGGAAATGTACAGCCAGAAACGACTTCTCGAACAGAAGACTCGGGAACTTGATGCCAAGATCCTCGAACTTGAAGAACTCCAGCGCAAGCTCGAAGAATCCAATAAAAAACTCCAACATCTTTCCTCAGTCGATGGACTGACAGGTCTTTTCAACAGGCGCCATTTTGACGATATCTTTCTTGCCGAATGGAAAAGCGCGGTGCGGAGAAAGAAGCCGATGTCAGTCATCATCATCGATATCGACAATTTCAAGGCATACAACGACTCATACGGCCATATCGCCGGAGATATCTGTCTGCAGCAGGTCGCCAAAGGCCTGCTCTCCGCCCTGCATCGCCCGATCGATCTGGTCTGCCGCTATGGCGGCGAAGAGTTCACGGTGATTCTGCCGGATACCGATGTCACCGGTGCCGAGCTTGTGGCCAACCGGATGCGCGAGAGGATCAAGGGCCTACAGATACAGCATTCCTCCTCATCGACAGGTGGTTATGTGACCATCAGCTCCGGTATCAGCACAATGTCACCGGAACACGGCCAATCTTGCACCGTACTGCTCGATGCCGCTGATAAGGCCCTGTACAGGGCCAAGGCAGAAGGCCGGGATTGTTGCCGGGTCAACTTTGCACCTGTGGGTTCTCCAGACTCACAGTGATTTTCCCTGCACCTGAATCTGCCGTCGCTCCTCCCTCACCACCGAACCTTTCCTCATAGTCCCTGCGAAAGCTCTCCACCGCAACCTCCTTGGCCTTAGCCTCAAGCTCTAGTGTCAACTTCAGGCCATGCCAGCAAGCGGGAAAATCGGCGATATTGATCAGATCATGATGGGATCGCTTGTCCCTGCCTGTCCAGTTCTCGCGCGGGCTGGATAGGTGAAAGAGCGGCTCCCGGTCCCAGGTCTTAAGGGCCTCGCCGGTTGCCTCCTGTTCCGTCAAACCATCAGGATTGCAGCGATGGTGATGCACATCATAAACCAGGGGAATGCCCGTTTGCCGACAGACCGGTAGGAGATCTGCCGGAGTGTAGGTGCGATCATCGTTTTCAAAGGCCAGACGGCGACGAAGCCCTGCCGGCAGACCTTCCACCACCTCTGCAAGTCTCTTGAGGGTCGCAGGCTTATCGTGATAGGCCCCGCCACCATGAATCATAATCACATCGGCAGCCAACAGCTCCGCCATCTCGTTATGATACAGGAGCTCTCTGATTGAGTTTTCGGTGACATCCGGACGCTGTGAAGAAAGGAGAGTGAATTGATCGGGATGAAAAGTTGTCCTCAGATTGTTGTCGCTGCTATACTGGCGGCATACCGAAAACTGGCAAAAAAGCTCCCGGGCTCCGGGCAACTCGTCAAGCCTATATGCCACCTCGGGATGGGTTTTTAAAGGGAGAAATCGGCTTGATATCCTGAAACAGCCGATATTATGCTCGCGGCAATATCGGAGGGCCTTGAGCAGAGACTGCAGATTATGGCTGATGGAAGATGCGATCATCTTCAGTTGTTCCGCGCGGGCCATTCGCAAGATATACTTTGCCTGGCGCGTCTGGAAAGTTATGGGTTCATTATGAAATATACAGCAGAGCCCGAGACGCAGTCCGTTTTCAGCTTTCATCTGTTATCCTTGGGTTTGTATGCGCCTTGGTCTTATTTACAGCTTTCTTCAGACCCACTCATAGCTTTTAAGAGGAACTGCGGCAAAAAGAGGAAGAACTACAGGAAAAGGAGGAAAAACTGGAAGAGACTACTATCGCTCTAAGATCCTGCTTGAGCATCGCAGCCAAGACCGACAGGAACGGGAGAGCCGCAAAGCGTAGCCGACGAAGTTAACGCTTGATTTGGAAATGGACTAAAAGGTATGGCCAGCAGCTCTTGTCCCGGAAAAGTTCAGGCCTTGCCCTTGCCTGAGGCCTTCTCTTTCGCCAGGATGATCTTCTCCAGCAGTTCGTCAAAGTCAACGGGTTTCAGGCAGTAGTCAAAGGCTCCCTTCTTCATTCCGATCAATCCCGCGTTAATTGAAGCATGACCGGTGAGAATGATGACCTCGATTTCGGGCTTAACCTTTTTCATCTCGGCCATGCATTCGAGTCCATCAAGCCCCGGCATGCTGACATCCATGATCACCACATCAA
>JAUYSF010000443.1 GCA_030696435.1 Desulfoprunum sp.
TCCTGCCCGGTTGATTTTAGAATGAAAAATCCTGTTCTCCACGCTATGTTATGCTGCAATCAGTATATTTTTTCAAGCTCTACAAGCAGGACAGCAGCAGACCGCAAAAGTGTTGCATATTCTTTCCTTTTTTTAGCTACAATGACCACACCTTCAACACGCTCGAAAATTGACCGACTGGCCTTCCATGCCGCTACCGGCTATCATGCATTCAACACCTGCATGCCGCGCTCCGCCTGGCTGGGAATGGGCAGAGGCCTCGGCTCTCTTCTCTATCTCTTTGCCAAAAAATATCGCCGGATTGCCGAGGCCAATCTGCGCTTTGCCTTTGGCCAGGACACGCCTGAAAACGAAATCCGCCAGATTGTCCGTAACAACTTCCACCAGTTCGGCATGATCGGCCAGGAGTTCATATCATTCAAACAATCTTCTGACAAAACAGGTCAATACGTTGACAGGATGGTGCATGTTGAAGGCGAAGAGCATCTCCTTGCGGCCAAAAAAAAGAGCAAGGCGGTTATCCTCCTCGGGGCCCATTTTGGCAACTGGGAGATGGGCCACCTCTATTACGCCAGGCATTACAACCGCCTCAACTTCATCGTCCGCCGGATCGACAACCCGCTGGTCGAAGAGATCAGATATCGCTACAACACCGAACTCGGTGTGAATATCATCTATAAAAACAGAGGATTAAAAGAAGGAATCCAGCGCCTCAAACAGGGTGAGGATCTGGTGATTTTCGCCGATCAAAACGCCAACCGACAGGAGGGCGTTTCCTGCAACTTTTTCGGCCATCCGACCACCTCTCTCTATATTGCCCCCAGCCTGGCCCAGAAATATCGGGTACCTCTGGTGCCGATGTTCACCGTCCGGGAAAAGGACAATCAACACCACAAGATAGTCTTCCTGCCGGAAGTGCCGATTGAATACGGCGAGGAAAGTGAGGACATCAAGACACTGACCCAGAGGCAGAATGAGCGCCTTGAGCAGATTATCACTCTGTATCCCGATCACTGGCTCTGGTGCCACCGGAAATGGAAAATCGATTATCCGGAGATCTACCGCTGATCGGAAATTTCCCAGGCAAAGAAGGCTGCGGCCAATCCTGCCTGATCTGAACTGAGGCAGTACCCCAGAATTAGAAAAAGATCGGGGCATCTTCTCGTTTGCAGAAGATACCCCGCTTCGTTGTACATCCTTGATGATTTCGACCGAGCCGGCTCAGGCGATCTTCCCCGGTTTGCAGAGACCGCCCGCATCCGGCGCCACCCGCCCACAGGTCTGGCAGGAGTATTTCATCGCCGCGAGCTTTTCCTTGCAGATATGGTTGATGCTGACATCCGGCATGTTGCAGTACGAACACGAAACGATTTCCTGGGTCGGATTGCAGAGATGACCGGGATCATCTGCCGTCGCGCCACAGTTTTTGCATGTATGGGCCATCGTGAATCTCCTTATGAAAGAAAAAAGAAGGACGTTCATAATCCTGGGCTTCTTCCCTCTCCTGATTTTCTTGGCATGCGCCGAGGCAGCTGCCATCTCGGATGAGGGATTCCGGCCGACAACCGGCGGAAGAGTCCTCCCTATAAAATAAGAAAGACTCTCAGGTTGTCAACGGAGCCCTCATTTTGGCTATTCCTCAGGTCTCGCAATACAATCACCAGCCAAAGAGGATATCAGGCTGGACATCCCGCACATCGGCTACACCGGTCAAAAGCATTGCCTGTGCCAGCTCATTTTTCATGGTGTTCAGGAGAAAGGCTACACCGTCGGCCCCGCCGCCAAAGGCCCCGACGACCAGCGGTCGGCCGACCAGCACCGCATCGGCACCCAGCGCCAGATACTTCAGGACATCGGCACCCGAGCGGATACCGCCATCGGCCAGAATGGTGATCCGGCCTTTGACCGCTGCGGCAATATCACCCAGGACATCAGCCACGCCCGGTGTACAGTCCAGCACTCTGCCACCGTGATTGGAGACGACAAGGGCTGCTGCCCCGGCCTCGACCGCCAGTTCCGCCTCCTCTACCGTCATAATACCTTTGAGGATGAAGGGCAGGCTGGTCGCGTCGATCACCTCGCGCAGTTCGGCAGGGCTCTTGGGACCGACCGGCTGACCCTTCAGGGCCATGGTCACAAGCCCCGCCCCGTCGATATCCATACCTACCGCCGGAACGCCCGCGGCCTCTGCCTTTCTGAGCAACTTGACAATCTCTTCCTGGGCCCGCGGCTTGATGATCGGGATGCCCTCGCCGCCCGTCTTCATGATCGAGTCAAGACCGCCGAGATACATCGCCGGGTCGGCGCCGTCACCGGTCATGCCGATTGTGCCGGCCTGCCTGGCACCAGCGATCATTATATCGCTGAATTCACCCTCGGTCATACCGCCGCCGAAGTTGTAGGAGACACCGGTCATCGGTGCAGCAAGTATCGGCATCCCAAGCTCCATGCCAAAAAGAGAGACACCCGTCTGGACGGTTTTGACCGCATGAATGGTCCGCATATTGAACCGCCATTCGGCCAGGGCTTCGATATTGGCGGTAAACGAGGAGCCGGTACCGACGCCGCCTATGCCCGGTACCTCACCGGCGCAGACAAGACCGTTACAATTTGGACATACCCGGCAAGAACCTTTAAGCTTCTCTTTCGCCACTTTCCGCAATGACCTGAGATCCATTTTCTCTCCTCCTGAGACGATGATTGCAATGACAGACGGTCGACAAACCGGCCGCTACGCCTGTCCAATTATATTCAACAAGACAGCCCCCGCAAAATGGGGAATTCTGCCTTTTTTACTATTCATTGGACACCTTGACCAGGCTTATGTTAAACAGGGCCATATTTGTAGACAGCACTCCTTGGCCGCCTTGCGCCTCGCACCAGACATGGCCCACGGGCTGCCGCCCAACCCGCACAACATATTTATTTAAGAGTTCAAGAGGTTGTCCCCCATGAAAATAATTGTTTCCGGTTCCCTGGCCTACGACAGGATCATGAATTTCCCCGAGTATTTTTCCGACCACATTCTGCCCGACAAAATCCATGTCCTCAACGTCTGTTTTCAAGTGGACGGCGTCACGGAAAACTATGGCGGCACGGCCGGCAACATTGCCTACGCCCTCACCTTGATGGGCGAGAGGCCGCTTATCTCCGCCACCATCGGCAGTGATAATCATAAGTATTTTGAGTGGCTGGCTAAAAACGATATCGCAATTGCAGGAATCAAGGTCATCCCGCAGGAATTGACGGCAGGCGCCTATATCACCACAGACAAGGCCGACAACCAGATCACCGGTTTCAATCCCGGAGCCATGAAGTACTCTTCGGATCTTGATTTTGCCACGCTCGATCCCAACGAGACCCTTTTTCTCGTCTCTCCCGGCAATCTTGCGGACATGATCAACTACCCCCGCCTCTGCCGCACCGCAGGAATTCCCTACATCTTCGATCCGGGCCAGGCCTTGCCGGTGCTGCAGGCCGAGGATCTTCTCTCGGCCATCACCGGGGCCAAGATCCTCATCGTCAACGATTATGAATTCGACCTTATCCTCGATAAGACCGGGTTGAAGAAGGAAGAATTGCTCGGCAGGGCCGAGACCACCATCATCACCCTCGGCGAGTCCGGTTCAATGCTCTATGGGACAGACGGCGAGAAGAAAATCCCGGTCTGCCCGGCAAAAAAAGTGCTCGATCCCACCGGTGCCGGCGATGCCTACCGGGGTGGCCTGATCAGCGGCCTGATCAATGGCAAAGATCTGGCAGCAAGCGCCCTGCTCGGCAGTGCCTGCGCCTCCTTTGCCGTCGAATGCTACGGCACCCAGGTCTATCATTTCAGCCCTGAAGAATTCACCACCCGCCTGCAATCTCTGGCTTGATCCTGTCTGCTAATCCGGGGAATTCCCTGCAAAGGAACTCCCCGGATTGGCTGTAGTACGGTCGACTCTACCAGGTTCAGCCAGAGCACACACCCCTCCCCCTCTCTTCTTTCTGTTTCATCCAGCCACTTTCTAATTGACATCTGCTGCCGAATAACGGACAAATAGAGCTTCGTTATGAACATATGAACGCAATTTACCCATTCAGCAGCCCCCTATTCTTTCCATTGGACTGCATCGAGCAACAACCCGAATCCCAGAGGAATTATTATGGCAACCCGAAAAATCGTCATCGTCGGCGGCTCGGCAGCAGGGGCCAAGGCCGCCGCCAGGGCCAGGCGTCTCGATCAGCAGGCCGAGATCACCATCATCCAGAAGGACCCCGATCTGTCCATGGCCGCCTGCGGCTACCCCTACTATGTCGGTGGCTTTTTCAACGACCGCAACCTGTTGTTGGCAACCCCCACCGGTGTCACCAGAAATGCCGGTTTTTTTCATAAAACCAAAAGGATAACCGCCCTGGTTGAAACCGAAGTAACCGCCATTGATCGGCAAAAGAAGGCTATCGTTCTCCACGACCTCAAGACCGATGCAACCTCGGAACTGGCCTACGACAAACTCATCCTCTGCACCGGTGCCCGGACCAACAGACCACCCCTGCCCGGTCTGGAGCTTGATGGCGTCACCACCCTGTTGTCGATGCAGGACACCGATTATCTCCGCACGATCCGGGACGCCCAGCAGGTGCAAGAGGCTGTGATCATTGGTGGCGGCCTCATCGGGGTCGAGACCTGCGAGGCCCTGCAGCTCTCGGGAATCCAGGTAACCATGGTGGAGTTTCAGGACCAAATCCTGCCTTTCCTCGACTGGGAACTGGCCAAACTCACCGAAAACCATATCGCTGGCAAAGGAGCCCAGGTCATTACCGGCCAGGGCGTTCAAGAACTACGGGGCACGGACGGCAAACTCGTAGCCGCCATCCTCCAGGACGGACGGGAAATCCCCTGCCAACTGGCCGTACTGGCAGTCGGCGTTCGTCCCAATTCCGAGCTGGCCGGGGCCGCCGGCCTTGCCATCGGTAGCCTCGGCGGCATCCTGATCAACGAGTATATGCAGACCAGCGATCCCGATATCTACGCCGCTGGTGACTGCGTCGAGATCAGAAACATCCAGACCGGCAGAAACGTCCTTGCACCGATGGGTGATCTTGCCAACCTCCAGGGCAGGGTCGCCGGTGAAAACGCCGCAAGCGAAAACCGGGCAACCTTTCCGGGCACGATCCAGACCGGCATCTGCAAGGTCTTCGACTTCAACGTCGGCGCAAGCGGCCTCTCGGAAAAGACGGCAAAGGCCATGGGCATGACCGACTACGAGACGGTGATCAATGCAGGCTCCGACAAACCGGGCTTTATGGGCGGTAAACTGCTGGTGTCAAAGATGCTGATCGATAAAGCCGACAAAACAATCCTCGGTTACCAATGCGTCGGCCCCGGTGATGTCAGCAGGCAGCTGGCCATGGCCGCCATGGCCATTCAGGGCAAACTCAGCATCGATGCCGTGGCCAACGCCGATCTGCCCTATGCCCCGCCCTTCTCCCCGGCCATCGACCACTTTATCGCCACCGCCCATATCATGCAGAACAAACTGGCCGGCAGATTCAAGGGTATCTCATCGATGAACGTATGGCAGAAACACCAGGCCGGTGAGCGACCATTTTTTATCGATGGCCGCGGTCCAGATGAATACGAGCAACTCCGCCTGGGTATCGGCGAGAAACTCATCCCCCTTGGAACCCTGCGGGAACGCCTCGGTGAACTGCCCGAGGACAAAAATCAGGAGATCATCTGCTTCTGCAAGATTTCCCTCAGGGGTTACGAAACAGCCCTCATCCTGACTGCCCACGGCTATACCAATGTCAGGGTCATGGAAGGCGGCATCATGGCCTGGCCCTTTGCCAGAGAAAAATAGTCTCTCATGCCTGGTCCTCGTCCGTCTGAATAGCGGAGACCAGACCTTGAAGGTTGAAGATCTCTTATGATAGGATATCTTTGTGATCTCTAGAACTGGCAACCTCTTCACTTCTACCTGCCAGTATTGCAAATAATCTCAGCCAACAAGGGAGGGTGACCATGTCCATGTTTTGCCATCAATGTCAGGAGACTGCCAAAAACAACGGTTGCACAGTCCAAGGAGTCTGTGGCAAAAAAGAAGAAGTGGCCAACCTGCAGGATCTCTTTATCTGGACCCTCAAAGGGATCTCGGTGTGGGGCGTCAAAGGCAAGGAGTTTGACATCTACGATGAACAAATCGCCTTCTTTATCGATAAAGGCCTCTTTGCCACCATAACCAACGCCAATTTCGACCGGACCGACTTTCTGGGTTTCATCAAACAGGGCCTTATCTATCGGGATCGCCTTAAGGCCCAGGTGCTGCAGGCCTATAGCAAAGCCCATGGCCGGGAGTTCAGCGG
>JAUYSF010000095.1 GCA_030696435.1 Desulfoprunum sp.
TTTAACTAGATATTCATCAAAGAACACCTCCAGAATATTGCTTTTTGCTCGGGGTGAAGGCATCAGGTTGACCCGGGCGCTCTTTCCTTCGCCAAACAATAAAAGAAGGATTTTAGATCGCTTGTGCTCGGGGAAGAGCCGGTATTCCTTCTCAAGGATAAAACTCGGACTCTTAAATCGCTTCACATAAACGGTATTTTCTCCGCCATCTCTATAAATTACATTAAATACAAGATCTTTCTCTACCTTACCGAACCACTCGAGGTCATGTCCTACAAACAGCTTGTCTGTGACCGGGATGATCTTGTACGTCCCATTGGCATGCAGAAGCATCAGGCGATCATATTCAGAGCAGGCAAGAAAATGTTCGTGATTTTCAGTCTCATCTTTGATCTGATGCCCTAAAAACCCGGTTTCCCGATTGTAACTCACCATGAGGTTCGCTGGAGCGACCTTACGAACACTCACCTCGGTGAATTCGCGAATCTCCGTCTGCCGCGGGTAGAGTGGTCCGTATTTCGCCAAAAGATTCTCAAGATAGTCTATGGTGAACGCCACCATATCCTGCAGACTCTTCTGGGTGGAGGCAATTTCCTTGCGGATATCCCGTATTTCTTTCTGTTGTTTATTCAAATCATAACGGGAAATCCGCTTGATCCTGATATCCAACAGTCTCTCGATATCTTCCTTGCTGACCGCACGGACCAGTTCGCCGGCAAAGGGGATCAGAGATTTTTCCACGGATTTGACAACCGCCGAGTAACTCGTCTCCTCCTCGATGTTTTTATAGAGCCGCTCTTCGATAAAGATCTGTTCAAGCTGCCGTGCATGCAGTTTTTCCCGGAGTCGAGCCAGGTCAATTTCCAACTCTCGGGTCAGGTCAATCTGCAGTTTTTCCGTGTTATAGCGCAGAACATCACTCACCGTCGAGGTTTCTGGCGTATTACCCCGAATAAGGGTAAGATTTGGCGAAATAGAGACCTCACAATCGGTGAAGGCATAGAGGGCCTTGATCGTATCCTTGGCATAGACCCCTCTGGCAAGTTTGATTTCGATTTCTACTTCTTCGGCGGTATAGTCATTTATTGATACAATCTTGATCTTCCCCGATTTTGCGGCCCTTTCAATGGAATCGGTCAACGACTGGGTGTTCGTCGTGAAAGGAATATCCTTGATAAGGATGGTCTTATCGTTGGATTCTTCAATACGAGCGCGGCAACGGATTCGGCCGTTACCGTCTTCATAATCGGAGACATCGATATAGCCCTTCTGTTGAAAATCCGGATAGAGGATAAATTCTTGATTTTTTAGAATTTTTATCTGGGCTTCAAGCAGTTCACAAAAATTATGGGGAAGGATTTTCGTGGCCATACCCACCGCGATCCCCTCAACACCCTGGAGAAGGAGCAGCGGGATCTTGGCTGGCAGGTTAACCGGTTCAACCATCCGGCCATCATAGGAATCCTTATATTCGGTAAGATCTTTGTTAAAGAGAACCTCTTTGGCCAGAGGAGACAGTCGACACTCGATATAACGAGCGGCTGAGGCCTGATCCCCGGTAAAGATATTACCGAAATTTCCTTGTCGATCAATAAGATAGGACTTATTTGCCAGATTTACCAAGGCGGCGAAGATAGAGGCATCACCGTGGGGATGCAACTTCATAGACTCGCCCACCACATTGGCCACCTTGTGGAACCGGCCATCCTCCATATTCATCAGAGTCTGCAGGATACGACGTTGCACCGGCTTCAGGCCATCTTCGATGGATGCAATGGCCCGCTCCCGGATAACATATGAAGTATACTCGAGAAAATTACGATCAAAAAGCTGGTGCAGCTTGCCTGGCGTGGATTCCATGAGTAATAATTGAGGCAAATATGTATTGATTAAAGAAAGTGTTTCAATCACCTGAAAAAAGCGATTGGTCCCTATCAGTCAGGCGTTTGAGCTATACCAGATTTTCCATAATATATTGCCGTCTGTCCGGGGTGTTTTTGCCCATATAAAAAGACAGGACCTTATTCACCTCACTGATTGAATCGAGCGTGACGCTCTTTAGACGAATATCAGGCCCGATAAACTGTTTGAATTCCTTTGGTGAAATCTCGCCCAAGCCCTTGAATCGCGTAGTTTCCACGTTATATTGCCGACTCCCCTGCCCCTTCAGTAGTTTTGTCGCCGCAGCTCTTTCCTGTTCGGAATAACAGTAAATCGTCTGGCTTTGGTTACGAACTCGGAAGAGCGGCGTCTCAAGAATATAAACGTAGCCCAGTTTCACAATAGGCTCAAAGTAGTGGAGAAAAAAAGTCAGCAGTAAATTACGGATATGCGACCCGTCCACGTCGGCATCGGTTGCCAGGATAACCTGATCATATCTGAGATTGGAGATCGAATCCTCAATATCCAGAGCCCGCATTAAAGAATACATCTCCTCGTTTTTATAGAGAATGACCATCTTCTGGCCCAAGACATTCATCGGTTTTCCCTTGAGGGAAAAAACCGCCTGGGTGAAAGGGTCACGAGAAGAGACGATAGAGCCCGCCGCCGATTGGCCCTCGGTAATGAACAGCATATTCTTCTGGCCGGAGGGCGACGGCTTGTTTCTGGCCGGATGGTATTTGCAATCCTTGAGCTGGGGGATCTTGAAGGCCACTTTCTTGGCCTTGGCCTTGGCCTCCTGGCGCACGCTCTGCAGTTCTTTGCGGACTTTTTCATTACGCAGGATTTTGTCGATCAGGATCTCAGCGGCTTCCGTGTCTTTATACAGCGAACTGCAGACCGAATCCTTCACCTTGTTGACAATCCAGGATCGCACCTCGGTGTTTCCCAGTTTGTTTTTGGTCTGGGATTCAAAGACAGGATCCTTGACTTTGATGGCCAGGGTCCCGACTATGCCATCACGGACATCGGTATTGACAAAGGTCTTCTTCGAATATTCGTTGATCCCCTTGAGGATGCCCTCGCGAAAGGCCGAGAGATGGGTGCCGCCCTCGCTGGTATAGGTACCGTTGACAAAGGTAAAATAGTTATCCCCATACGAATCAATATGGGAAAAGGCAAATTCCAAGGTCTCATCCTTGTAATAGATCGGGGTATAGAGATTTTCCTCGGCGAGTTCTTTGGCGAGAAGATCCAGGAGACCGTTAGCGGAATAGTAGAGTTTTTTGTCTATATAGAGCTTGAGACCGGCATTGAGATAGGCATAACGCCACATGCGTTTATCTATATAGATGTTATCGAATGAAAAATTGGGAAACATCTCTCGGTCGGGCAGGAATTCGATGAGTGTGCCATTTTTTTCCTCTGAAGTTCCTTCCTGGTGTTCAATCAGATCTCCTCTGGAAAAGCGGGCGGAGGCATATTGACCATCCCTGTAGGCCGTCACCTGGAAATGCTCGGACAAGGCATTGACCGCCTTTGTCCCGACGCCGTTGAGCCCAACGGAAAACTGAAAAACATCGGTGTTGTATTTCGCCCCGGTATTGATCACCGAGACACAGTCAACCACCTTGCCCAACGGGATACCCCGACCATAGTCTCGTACCCGTACCAAGCCGTTGTCATGTATACTGACATTGATCCGTTTTCCCGCCCCCATGATGAACTCATCGACGGCGTTATCAACCACCTCTTTCAAGAGAATATAGACGCCGTCATCCTGATTGGAGCCATCACCGAGTCTGCCAATGTACATCCCCGGACGCTTGCGGATATGCTCGAGTGAACTGAGTGTCTTTATCTTGCTTTCGTCGTAATTATGGGTAGATACATTCATTATTCAGCAGTCCAAAAGGAGTTTTTAGAGAGATTTGTCAGCCATACTATTGTATTTCAGGCTATTTGGCAACAGTGATAAATCTCACAAAAACAGGCTCTGTAATCCCTCCTTTTCCTCGCATAGAAGGCACGTCGGAAAGAGAAAAGTGGCGATGGATTGGTTCCGGATCAGGAGAAAACGGCTGGTGAGGGAAGGTGAAACGAGGGGAATCTTTCTACATCATTCGGATCCGCTCACAATCGGGACAGATCCAGGTAGGGCCGTTGCTGATACCCCACTTGTTTTCCTGAAAGCAGGCATCACATATTTGGAAACCACAGGGACAACTCCAACAGAAGACCTGTTTTTCTTTGCAGCAATGACATTGGTATTCGCCGATCTTTCTCCTGCGATAGCCGCCGTGGCGAGTGGGTTTCTGCTCTGTCATGATGCCAGTTCTCCTACCAGCCAACCGAGATATTCGCTGCTGCCGCAGATAATTGCCGTCGCCACAATCTCAGGGACCTGATAGGGATGCTCGGCCTTGATGAGCTGTTCAATCCTGGGAAATAAAGATCGATCAGTCTTCATGGCAAGGAGAACCTCAGAGGCCTCGACTATCTCCCTCTGCCACCAGTAGAGACTCTGGGTGGGTCCAAGTATCTGGGCGCAAGCGATAAGCTTTTTCTCAAGGAGAAGACGGGCCAGGCGCTCGGCGTCCCCTCGTTCTTCCAGGGTCGTACTGACGATTATCGGCTCATTCATCGGTTCACTCTCAACTGGTATTTTCGGCTTCATCTATCAAATCGAGCTAATTATCTAATCGACACACGCCATATCTTTCATTTTTCCGCCTATTGGTCTATTCTAGCAACGTTGGTAAGAAAAAAACAAGACTATTTCAAATCGACTTCACAGGATCTCTATGCTTTTTGTCATTGACATCGGCAACTCCCATACCGTCACCGGACTCTATGAAAGTGACAGGCTCATCGGCCAATGGCGTCTCAAAACCGATAAGGAAAAGACGGCTGACGAACTAGCAATTGACTACAATGCGCTCTTTACCATGACCAGTATGGACAAGAGAAGAATCACCGGAATTGTGCTGGCCAGTGTCGTACCCACCCTGGAAAATGCCTGGATAGCCTGCTGTAATGACCATTTCTCTGAGAATTTGGCCCAACCGCTGATCATCGTTTCGGCTAAAACCGTGGCCGATCTGATTGCCATACAAACGGACAACCCGAATGAAGTAGGCGCTGACAGGCTCGTGAACGGTATCGCCGCCTGGGAGGAGTATAAGAGTGATCTCATCGTCATCGACTTCGGCACCGCCATAACCTTTGACTGTATCACCGCTCGCTGCGAATATCTTGGTGGCATCATCTTTCCCGGCATCCGCATCTCCCTTGAAGCCCTTGCCACTAAGACCGCCAAGCTTCCCCATATCGATGTCTCCGAACCGGCAGAAAAATTCATCGGCACGAATACGATCCAGGCCATGAAGAACGGTATCCTCCACGGCTACGGGGCCATGATCGACGGACTGGTGCAGGGTATCAGCAGGGAGATGTCGGGCAGTCCCGAAACCGTTCAGGTCATCGCTACCGGTGGCATGGCCGCCCTGATTGCCCCCTACACCTCGACGATCAAACGTATTGACCCCATCCTCACCCTCAGTGGCCTGCGCATTATCTTCAACAAAAAATATCGGCAATGAAAACCCGGATCGTTCC